>URWZ01000041.1 GCA_900551625.1 uncultured Collinsella sp. | reverse complement strand
GAGGAATACTCATAGGCGTGCACCTTGAGCATCTGCGCATTGACTTTTACCGAATCGCCCAACCCGCGGATAAGCAATCGGTTTGAGGGGCGGCAGGAAATAAAGACCCCCGTCCCCGTAGCACGTAAGCTGCGGATTCGATCGATGAGGTCCTCGGTTTCGTGCTGCTCGAGATTGGGCACGTTGTCGATCGCAACGAGCGAATGCGGTTTGTCCTTAAGCTCATCGGCGACAACCTCGAGCTGCATAAAGAGCTCGCGTCCAATCGCGCGGTCGGCCTCGATTATCCGAACCGGCCCTCGCGTGGGGTCCGATTTAACCTCCTGCACGTATTGCAGCAACACCGACGTCTTACCAAACCCATCGGGCGCGTAGAGCAAAACAATTCCCGCCTTGCGCCCTTTAACGATGAGCTCGTTCATCAAGCGATCGCGCCGCACCATATAGCCGCCGCCCGTCGGCATCAACTCGAGGTCGTCCGTATTGCCCAGATCGTTTACCATGCTTGCTCCTCAACTCGACCATATGGACACCGTAGCTGCAGGACCATATGAGCCGCCCCGTGAATAGCGCGACTTAGAGTTTTTAATTGTCTGCCGGTACGTGTTTGGCAAGTTTTTGTACAGCGAGGACCGATGGTAACTTATCCCCCGACCAATAGGTCTTTGCGCAGGTCAATGCGCTTGCCAGCATGTCCCATCCCATTTGCAGTGTAGCGCAGTCGGCTATTTTTATTTGAGTTGCGCAACTCGCCTACTCCTCGCTACCGCCTGCGACTCTATGGTGGCAAATGTGCATAGAATCTGCTATAGAATGAATCACAATAATTTAAAACCCTCCAGTCAAGCACGCGGCAAGGTTTCCGTCATGCATGCGCCACGGTCTATGTCCACTAAAAAGGCCCCCGCAAAGCGAGGGCCTTTTGGAAAGCTATGTAAGATCGCTTGGTCGCGTTACTCGCAGAGCGAAAGAGCAGCCTCGTCGGCAACGACGACGCAGTTGGTGTGCAGCTGCAGAATCGAAGCCGGGCATTTGGGCGTAACCGGGCCATAGCACATATCGTGCACAGCCTGAGCCTTGGCCTCGCCGTTGGCGACGACCAGGATCATGCGGGCATACATGATGGTCTGGGTGCCCATGGTGTAAGCCTGACGGGGCACGTCATCGATGCTGTCGAACAGGCGGCTGTTGGCCTGAATGGTGCTCTCGGTGAGGTCGACGCAGTGCGTACCCTTGGAGAAGTGGTCATCGGGCTCGTTGAAGCCGATGTGGCCGTTATTACCAATGCCGAGCAGCTGCAGATCCGGGTAACCGGCGGCAGCGACGATCTTGTCGTACTCGGAGCAGGCAGCAGCTGCATCGGGGTTGGAGCCATCGGGCACGTGTGTGTTGTTCAGATCGATATTGATGTGATCGAAGAAGTTCTCGCGCATAAAGTAGTGATAGCTCTGGGGATCATCGTGCGAAAGACCACGATACTCGTCCAAGTTATAGGTGCTGACCTCGGCAAAGTCGACGTCGCCCTTCTTGTACCAAGCAGCGAGCTGTTTGTAAGCGCCAATCGGGGTGGAGCCGGTGGCAAGACCCAACACGCAATCGGGCTTGAGGATAACCTGGGCCGAAATGATATTAGCGGCCTTGCGGCTCATATCCTCGTAGTCTTTAGCTTTAATGATTTTCATTACGCGTCCTTTCTCGTAGAAGAGAGGCAAGGCTTCCCTTACAAGCACTTGCCCGCGGCCCGCGTCGGCCGCAACCAACGTGTGCGGCCACCAGGGCGAGGTCGCGTAATGTATGTGTCTCGTGTCTAACCGCGTCGAGGCCCCTGCCCGTCCACGGTGACCCAAAGCCTTTTAGCTTCGGACAAATCCCATCTTGCCACTGAGGGCGTCCTCTTTCAAGGGCGCCCTCCGTAAACGTGATTGAATTGTAGGCCAAAGGCCAAGCGGAGCGACTAGCGCTCACGCGCGACGATGAGCTGGTCCATCTCCTCGACATGCTCTCCAACAGAGCCCTTGATGCTCGAGAACTCAACGGAATTGCAAACCAAGATGGGAACCGTCACATCGTAGCCCTCGGCAGCAATCGCTTCGCGATCGAACTCGATGAGTACATCGCCCTTATGGACGATATCGCCCACCTGCGCATGCACGGTAAAGTGCTTGCCCTCGAGTTGAACGGTGTCCAAGCCAACGTGAATCAAAACGTCCAGGCCATCAACCGTGTTAAGCGCAACAGCATGACCCGTGGGAAAAATCGCTTCGACCTTAGCATCCGCCGGAGCGATCACACGCGTGCCAGTTGGCTGAATCGCCACGCCCTGACCCAAAAGGCCAGTGGCAAACGTCTGATCGTTTACCTCGGAAAGCGGAATGACATCGCCCGAGATGGGAGCATCCAGCGTAAGGACTCGACCACGCATACCAAAAGACCTTAGGACTTTAGTGAACATGCTCCCCCTTGGACATACCTTTGATCAAATACAGTTTTACCAGTTTACCACTTGGCAGCGGTTTTTGACCATTAAGGAAGTTCGCGCTTGACAACCTCGACGATGTCGTCGACGACGCGCTGGGTCAGCTCGTGCGTCTCGGCCTCGGCCATGACGCGAACCAGCGGCTCGGTGCCACTCGGGCGCACCAGAATACGGCCGCGACCGTTGAGCTCCTTCTCGGCGGCAGCGACGGCGTCCCAAATGGGCTGACAATCGTCCAGGCCGGCCTTGTTGTCGGAATGCACGTTGACAAGCACCTGCGGGTACTTCTTCATGATGCCGGCAAGGTCAGTGAGGGTGCGGCCGGTGCGCTTGAGCACGGCCAGAAGCTGCAGGGCCGTCACCAAACCGTCACCGGTGGTGTTGTGCTCCAGGAAGATGATGTGCCCGGACTGCTCGCCGCCGATGACAGCGCCGTCCGCAAGCATGCGCTCCAATACGTAGCGGTCGCCCACGGCGGTCTGCACCATCTCAAAGCCCTGCTCCTTCATGGCAATGGAGAAGCCCAGGTTGCACATAACGGTCGAGACGATCTCGGAGTTGGCGAGCTTGCCGCGAGCAGCCAGATCGGAGCCACAGATGGCCAGGATGTAGTCGCCATCGATCTCGTTGCCCTCGCTGTCCACGAATAGCACGCGATCGGCGTCGCCGTCGTGGGCCAGACCGATGTCGGCGTGAGTGCGCAGCACGAGCTCGCGCAGGGGCTCAAGGTGAGTGGAGCCGCACTCGACGTTAATGTCGGTGCCGCAGTAATCGGTGTTGATAGCGTGCACCGTGGCACCCAGGCGCTGCAGCGCGGCGGGCGTAGTCTGGCAGGAAGCACCGTGACCGCAGTCGACGGCAACGACCAGGCCGTCGAGCCTCAGGCCATCAAGCGTATCGATGGCGTGATCGACGTATGCCTTGCGAGCGTCCTTCATCTTGATAATGTGGCCCACGCCGGCGCCGGTCGGCAGCGTATCGGCAGCCATGGCCTCCTCGGACATGACCCAGGCGCTAATCTCTTCCTCGACAGCATCGGGAAGTTTCATGCCCTTGCGGCTAAAGAACTTGATGCCGTTGAACTCCGGCGGATTATGCGAAGCGGAGATGACGATGCCGCCGTCGAGCTCGTTTTGGACGGTGAGCAGCGCCACGGCCGGCGTAGGGATAACGCCGCAGCAGTGCGGGCGGCCGCCCTCGGCCATAATGCCGGCGGTCAGAGCGCTCTCGAGCATGGTGCCCGAAAGACGCGTGTCGCGGCCGATGCAAATGTCCGGACCAAGGAACTTGGTCGCCGCACGGCCAAGGCGAAACGCGAGGTCGCACGAAAGATCGGCGTTGGCGACGCCACGGACGCCATCGGTACCGAAGATGTTCTGGGGCATAGGATCGCTCCTTCCCAAGTGGGTAAAACGCAGTCACCCACCCTAGTCGAAAAAGAAAAGCGGGACCCGCCGAGCAATCGGCAGGCCCCGCTTGTACATTGTATCTCGTAAAGAGATAAAGCCTTAGCGCTTGGAGAACTGGGGAGCGCGGCGAGCCTTCTTGAGGCCGTACTTCTTGCGCTCGACCACGCGAGCATCGCGCGTAAGGAAACCGGCCTTCTTGAGGTCAGCACGGTAGTCGCCAGCGTTCAGAAGAGCGCGAGCGATGCCCAGGCGCAGAGCGCCGGACTGACCGGAGATGCCGCCGCCATCGCACAGAGCGATAACGTCGAACTGACCGGCGGTGTCGGTCACCTTGAAGGGAGCAAGGGCGTTCTCAACGAGCTGATGACGGCCGAAATACTGCTCGGCGTCACGCTTGTTGATGGTCACCTTGCCGGTGCCGGGGACGAGACGGACGCGGGCGACGGCGTTCTTACGACGGCCGGTACCCTGGTAGACAACGGTGTTCTCAGCCATCTTTAAGCCTCCAGCTCAATCTTCGTGGGGTTCTGGGCAGCGTGCGGATGCTCGGCACCAGCGTAGACCTTAAGCTTGGTCATCTGGGCACGGCCGAGGGTGGTCTTGGGCAGCATGCCGCGAACGGCGCGCTCGATGACCTTCTCCGGGTGCTTCTCCATAGCCTGGCGGAAGCTCTCAGCCTTGAGGCCGCCGTTGTAGCCGCTGTGGCGATAATAGGTCTTCGTGTCGGCCTTGTTACCGGTAAGCTGGACCTTATCGGCGTTGATGACGACAACGAAGTCGCCGCAGTCGCTGTTGGGCGTGAACTGGGGCTTGTTCTTACCGCGCAGGATCATTGCGATCTGGGTGGCAAGACGGCCCAGGACAGCACCATCGGCGTCGACGAGAACCCAGTTGCGCTGGACCTCGCCCTGCTTGGCGTAGTGAGTCGATTTCGAAATCACTTAGACTCCTCCATGTACAGTACGTGTTGTTACAGAGATTCACGGGGCTCTGCAAGTAACCCGTCCATATTACCCCGCTCGTCGTCCGAGTCAACAGGTATTTTGGCTCTGACCAGACTTTCTGCACATGTCGTCCATGGGTCATGACGTCGCGACGCTAACGCTCGACAAACGCCTCGATATCTCCCAGCAAACGCTTTGCCTCCTGGCGACCTTGAATATACAGGTCGAGGAGCTTTGCCGGATCGTGCTCAACGTGGCCGACCTCGACCGGCTTTTGCGGAGCAATGACCAGCGCGCGTCCCTCGCGCTCATACTTCCACAGGTGCATGCGCTGGATGTTATAGCGGTCGTGGCGCGTCTCGATAGCCTCGAGCAGGTAGGGGTAGTCGGCATAGCGGGCGCGCGCAGCGGGCATAAACTCGTAGGGCTTTTTCTCGTAGGAGCGGTCCTGCGTGACAATGACAACTGCGCGATCGAAGCCCGCCTCCTCCAGCACGTGCTCGATGGGGACCGAATCGGCTACGCCACCGTCGACGTATTTGTGCCCGTAAATCTCGACCGGCGGCGTCACCAGCGGCAGCGAGGTCGAGGCGCGCACGGCGTCGAGGTCAAGTACGGCGCTTTTGACCGGCAGGTACGCGGCGGTTCCAAAGAGCATGTCCGTCGCGACGGCGTACATCTCGATGGGGCTCGCGTCGAACGCCTCGTTGTCAAAGGGATCCAGGCGGTCCTGGACATCGTTGAAGATAAAGTCGTAGCCGACGATGGATCCCGTGGACGCAAACGATGCGGCGCCCATGAAGCGATTGTCGTTGCAGAAAGCCAGGTTGATGCGGTTGGCACGGCCGATCTGGTGCGACTTGTAGTTCACGCCGTTGAGGGCGCCGGCCGATACGCCATATACCGCCGGAATCTCGACGCCGGCCTCCATGAGAACGTCGAGCACGCCTGCGGTAAATTGCCCGCGGAAGCTGCCGCCCTCCAAAACGAGCGCGACCTTGCCGGCGTTCTTTGCCTTATCTTCTGCAGTCATTTTGACCTCCTGCTGTTTCGTTTTGGCTTTCTTCTACCCAGTTTTGAGATAGAGAGCGCATTGGTTTTGGAGTTGAGGAGGACGGGGCGGCTGGCGGAAAGCACGCCCCGTTCTGAGGGGCGATTCCGGGATGGACTTTCCGCTTGAGCTGCCATTGGGAAAGCGTGTCCCGGTCTGCGTTGCCACGGCGTTTTCTTTACGCCCGCGCCCTGCACAGAGTTCGATTCTCCGCGGTACGGACTAGAAATAAAAAGGCAGGTAGATATGAGTATCTACCTGCCTGTTACTTATGGTGGAGGCGCGGAGAATCGAACTCCGGTCCACGAAAGCCCCCTGATTGGCATCTCCAAGCTCAGTCGCTGGTTTAGTCTCGGACGCTTTGCGCGCAGCGACACGCTCGCGGCATCCCAACCGGTTCGGTCTTAGCCTGCGCCATACCGATTACGTGCGCAGGAGCATTCCCCTAAAATGACGTCGCGCCGGTGTCGGGGAAATCACCGGGTTGACGCGCCGCTATAAACTAAGCAGCGAGAGCCATAGGCTCAAAAGAAGAGTTGTTGTCAATTCAATTTGACGGTACCCCTGTTTAACGAGGCGAGGAGACCTCGGCTTGCTTCCTCTCTCAGAGCTATCGTGTCGAAACCAGTCGCCCCCGAATGTTGGGAAAGTCTGGATGGTATCGGACCTGCAAACACCCGATAAACGTCGACTTTTCAAGGAACACGCGGGGTGTACCCCGCTCGTGGATAGCTATCTTACCACGTTCTAAAGGCGGACAGCTGCTCTATGCACGAGCTGTGAAGACCATAATGTGCACCACACTTCGCACTTTTGCTACCGGACACGTCACGTATATTTTCGCCAAGCAAAATTGACCCGTCGAAAGGACCGTTATGGATACCAAGCAGCAACTCGTCAATGCCCTCGCAGGTCTGGGCTCAACCATTACCGAAGCTATGGATGTCATCGAAGGCTTTGTCCCCTGCGGACATCCCGCCCTCACGGTATCGAACGCACTCGTCGTGCTGGACGCTGACGATGATGCAGCTCTCGCCCAGCAGCTTGAGACCGTCGAGGGCTTTATCGACCATGTAAGTGAGAACCGCGGCGTGTCCGCCTACCACGGCATCGAGGTCGAGCTCGCGGGTCCAAAAGCTGATCTGCTCGCAGTAATCTGCGAGGTAGGCGCCCTTATGCAGACCGCAGGCGTCAAGAACACCCAGGTCAACGAGTGGGTCTACCGCAGCTTAGCCGCGCTCGACAGCTCCGAGGAAAAGGCGGCCGAGCAGCTCGCAGAAAGTCCCGCCATTAAGGCCGCGCTTTTGTAATTAAAGGATGCGTGGCCTTCCGAGCGCCGACGTTCCGAAGGCCACGCAGACAGCCAGGCGCTAGCAGGACACCCGCCCACCGCATTCTGCCAGCGCGAGAATCGGCATCATTTGGCGCGGGGTCTTCGCTGCAAGATCGGCATGTTCGAGCAGCTTGCGATCATTGGTCACTAAGTAATCGACCTGGGCGCGTTTGCATGCGGCGAGTACCAGGTTGTCCTCGTAATCGCGATGGAGCGTCAGATATTTATCGGCTAGCCACAGATCGGATGCATCAGCGCCCACGGCCATAGCGTTTTCGGTCATATTCCGAACGAACGCCAGCGTCGCATCGCCAATTGCACGGGCAGACGCCTCGTCAAGCGCTCCCCCGCTGGCAAGAACGCTACGCTTCAGCTCGTGTTGGACAACGTACAGCACGTCCTTAGCGATATGCACCGGGAAGAACAGCAATGCCCCTGCCTCCGTCGCCTGCCCAATAAACGCACGCGCGGCAAGCGACTCGGCATGGTCAACGCAAAACGAATCAACCCACACATTCGCATCCACCATGATTTTAAGAGGGGCTCCGCTCACAGGATCATCCCCTTTTGGCGATAGCGCTCGTCCATGGTTTCGGAATAGATTGTGTCCCAATCGCGGTCATCGGATGTAGACGATGTATCGATACCCAGGTCCGCGTAAAGCTGATCCGCCGCCGCCCATGATGCGACAAACGGCGATGTGGCACCAGCACTAGGCAGTTGGTCGTCAACGGCCGACAACACCTCTTCGCACGAACCGCCGCCCTGTGCAACCTTCGCTATGACCTTTTTGATAAGCTCGGGCAGCGAGGCGCCCGAAAGCCGCAACGCTTCCTCCGCATGGTCCTTGACCTGACGATCAACGCGAACGTTTACCTGCGCCATGCCGCCAACAGCACCCATCTCAACCTCACCTTCGACTCCCGCTATCTCTGCTAGCATCACTATATATTGCTGCTAGCACATGGTCAAACGCAAAAGGCCTGCATTCTGGCAGATGCAACACCGTCCGAATGCAGGCCATAAACTCAAGCAAAAACGCTAGCGCAGATATGCCTTCGCGTTGCTCAGGCTGTAGGCGATCGTCGAGCCGTTGTGCAGCAGCGACGATGTCTGCGGGGTAATCGCGCCGGTAATGCCGAGCGCCAGGAGCGCTGAGTTGGTGAGCATCACCTTAGAGTAGGAGCTCGTCAGACGATCAATGAGGCCCTGACTCATACGACGCAGGCGCACGATCGCGGCCAAATCCGTATCGGTCAGGATGATATCGGCGACCTCCTTGGCGATGTCGCTTCCGCCACCCATCGCCAGACCCACGTCGGCCAAACCGAGCGCCGGCGAATCGTTGACGCCGTCGCCCACCATGGCAACATGGCGCCCCTCGCTCTTAATGCGCTCCACATAGGCGTACTTGTCCTCGGGCAGTAGCTCGGCCTTAAACTCGTCAACACCCGCCTCGCGCGCGATGCGCTCGGCCGTGCGCTCGGAATCACCCGTGAGCATAACGACATGCTTGACGCCCAGCGCATGCAGGTCGGCAATGGCCTCGCGCACGCCGGGTTTGAGCGGGTCCTCGATGCCGAGCACGCCGACGACCGTACCGTCGACCGCCAGATACAGCGGCGACAAGCCCTGCATCTGGGACTCGATTTGCTCCTTGATGTCGGCCTCGAGCTGCGCGCTCTCGTCCTCAAACACAAAGTGTGCCGAGCCGATAATCGCGCGACGCCCTTCGATGGACGAAGCGATGCCGTGCGCCACGATGTACTCGACGGCGGCATGGCGCTCGCGGTGCTCGAGCCCACGCTCGCGGGCAGCGTTGACCACGGCACGCGCCACCGGATGCGGGAAATGCTCCTCCAAGCAAGCAGAAAGGCGCAGGACCTCGTCCTCGCTCCAACCATCGGTCGTCAGCACGCAAGCTAGGCGCGGCTGCGCCTCGGTGAGCGTGCCAGTCTTATCAAAGACAATGGTATCGGCCTTAGCAAACGACTCAAAGTACTTGGCGCCCTTGACCATGACGCCCATCTTGGCAGCATCGCTCATAGCGGTCATGACGGCGACGGAGCCCGTAAGCTTAAGTGCGCACGAGTAGTCGACCATCAGTGCCGCTGAGGTCTTGATGAGGCTGCGGGTGGTAAGCGCAACCAGGCCCGCGAGCAGGAAGTTCCACGGAACGATCTTGTTGGCGAGGTCTTCCATGTGCGACTGGCCCTCGGACTTGAGCGAGTCGGCCGTCTGCACGAGCGAGACGATCGAACGCAACTTGGTCTGCGCCGTGTTGGCGCGCACGCGCACCAAGATGTTGCCGTCTTCCACGACGGTGCCGGCGAACACGTCGTCGCCCACGCTGCGCTCGACGGCCAGCGGCTCGCCGGTCAGGGTCGCTTGGTTGACCATAGCGCTCCCCTGCTCGACAACACCGTCGATGCAAATGGACATGCCAGTGCGCACGGCGACCAGATCGCCGGGCTCAAGCTCGGTGGCGGCAACGCTCACCTCAGTGTCGCCGACGACCTTTTGCGCCTTGTCGGGCACATCGAGCAGCGAGTTGATGAGCTCGTTTTCGCTCATGGCGCGGGTGTAATCCTCGAGCAGCTCGCCCACGTTGAGCAGGAACATCGTCTGGCCCGCGGTGTCGACGTCGCGCTTGACGAACGAGATGCCGATGGCCGACGCATCGAGCACGGGGACGGTCAGGCGCGGCTGCGCCAGCTCATGAAGGGCAGCGCGCAAAAATGTCATGTAACCGGCCACGACAAACACCGCACGCAGAGGCGTCGGCAAGAACCAGCGGCGCGCGTAGTGGACGCCGATAAGTGTGGCAAGATCCATGACGAGCTTGTGCCTGCGTGGCTCAAGCTGCATCACGTAACCCGTCTTTGCATCGGCAATGGCCTGAGCGTCGAGCGCACCCAAGGCGTCGAGCACGCCCGCACGACACCGCTCGTCATATTCGAGCGCCATCTGGCCAATACGGCCATAAACGCGCACTTTGCGCACGCCGTCGATATCGCCGCTGAGCTTAAGAAGTGCATCGAGATCGCTCTCTGGCACAGGACCCGCCAATTGAAGACGGGTCCTGCCGGGGATCTCGCTAATAATCGAGAATCTCATAGTTTGTGCCTGGGAGCGTTACTCGGCTGCCTCATCAGCAGCGGCCTCGCTCTGGGTGATGTAGGCCGCCTCGGCAACCATGTCATCGACATTGGCCTTGGCCTGCTCGACCATATCCTGGTAGCAGTTCTTGACGCGCATACCGCACGCGATGCCCTGCACGCAGGCATTCTTGACCGGAGCACTGGTAAGCAGCCTGTCTCTTATACACATCTCCGAGCCCACGAGACGCTAC
>URWZ01000040.1 GCA_900551625.1 uncultured Collinsella sp. | reverse complement strand
CAGTCCTGCGCAAGACGAAGGCCACATTAAGTGGCCTTCTTTGCGTGCGGAACTCATATCGAGCAAAAGCCCAAGCGGCCCTCTCGGTTCAGCCAAGTTGACGTAGTTGAGATGCAGCATGCGGTCTGCTCACTTCTCGAAGTTCTTAGCGGAAATGAGTTGACTTGCAACAACGTTTTGCTTGCGATGACGGTTGGGCTGCAACAAAGTTTTTATTGGACCTCGAACCCTATACTCGATGTTCGCTTCGTTCATTGAGTTACCCTTTGCATGAGGCCGGGACATATCGTCCCGCCCGCAGTTTCGCAGGCCGCAGGCCGAGAATGTTTGAGGACGGGATGATATGTCCCGGCCTCCCGGGAGAGTTACCTATGAACTACGCGAACATTAAGTATTTCGACATTGCTGATGGGGAAGGTGTTCGTACTTCTCTGTTTGTGAGTGGGTGCCGTCGTGGGTGCAAGAATTGCTTTAACTCCGTCGCGTGGGACTTTGCCGCGGGTGAACCGTTCGACCGTGCCGTCGAGGACAAGATTATCGACAGTCTTGACCATCCCTTTATTGATGGCCTGACGATTCTGGGTGGCGAGCCCATGGAACCCGAGAATCAGGCGGGTCTCGTTGACTTTATCGAACGCGTGCGTGCGGCCTATCCTGTGGAGTCGGGGAAGACCATTTGGTGCTTTACCGGCGACGTGCTCGAGGAGCTTATGCCGGGTGGCCGCCACCATACCGAGGCGACGGACCGTATCCTAGCCTGCCTCGACATGTTGGTGGACGGCCCGTTCGTTCAAGACCTGTACGATATCTCCTTGCGTTTTAGGGGTTCGAGTAATCAGCGGGTGATCGACATGAACGCCACGCGCACTCGTGCCGCGCGCGAGGGCGTTTCGCTTTGCGACGCTGTGGAGCTTTGGCGAGACGATCCGGTCTATTCGACCCATACTATGTAGCTTGTGGCCGATGCCGGAGGGCGTGGTACCATAGCGCGAACGCAAAATCGGAAGAGTGAGGCCTAGATGGTCGATCAGGAAAAAGTTGAGACCGCCATAAAGCTGTTGCTTGAGGGCATAGGCGAGGACCCAACTCGTGAGGGCCTGCTGGAGACGCCGGCACGCGTCGCCCGCATGTATGGCGAGATTGCCGGCGGCATGGACCAGAGCGCTGAGGAGCACCTGTCCAAAACTTTTGCCGTCGCTTCGAACGATTTAGTTATCGAGCGCGACATCACGTTTTACTCGCTGTGCGAGCACCATCTGCTGCCGTTTTATGGCAAGGCTGCGATCGGCTATATCCCTAACGGCCGCGTGGCGGGTCTGTCTAAGCTTGCTCGCACGGTTGAGGTCTATGCCCGTCGTCTGCAGCTGCAGGAGCAGCTGTGTACACAGGTTGCCGATGCCCTCATGGAATATCTTGCCCCCCAAGGGGCAATCGTGCTGATGGAAGCCGAGCATATGTGCATGACCATGCGCGGCGTGCAAAAGCCCGGTACCAAGACCGTAACGCTTGCTCGTCGCGGTGTCTTTGAGACCGATCCGTCGCTCGAGGAGCGATTCTTTAGGATGCTGGGCCGCTAACCATGAGAGTCGTCAACGACTTTGCATCGAAGACCGATGAAGGAACGTCGCGTCGCGGCTTTATGGCTTCGGGCCTGACTCCCT
Source organism: uncultured Collinsella sp. (assembly GCA_900551625.1). Classification (GTDB taxonomy): domain Bacteria; phylum Actinomycetota; class Coriobacteriia; order Coriobacteriales; family Coriobacteriaceae; genus Collinsella. The sequence goes on along the minus strand of URWZ01000040.1, from coordinate 9,050 downwards.
TTGGTGCCATGCCTTGCATTGATTACATCTGTGCCAACGGACTGTTCCGGCGGCATCTGGGAAACATTGCGCAGTTGGAATCGGGGCGCATCTTTTGCCGCCACGGTATCGACCATCTGCTGGATGTCGCCCGTATTATGTGGATCAAGAATCTCGAGGAAGAGCTCAAATTTGACCGCGAGGTCATCTATGCCACGGCACTTCTTCACGATATCGGCAAAGATGAACAGTATGAATCGGGTATATCCCATGATGTTGCAAGCGAACGCGTCGCTGATGCGATTCTCGGCGGCATGCCCGATGACGTAGCGTTTGAGCCGGCCGATGCCGCAGCCATTAAGACGGCCATTCTGGGCCATCGAAAGCTGCGCGTGAACAGCCAGCCGCTTGAGCGTCTGCTCTATGCAGCCGACAAAGCGTCGCGCGCCTGCTTTGCATGCCCTGCGCGCAATGCCTGCAACTGGAGCGATGATAAAAAGAACCTGTCGATTCGCGTGTAGTCGGTATGCGCGGTCGGGGTTCTGAACGAAGGAGACGATCGCGATGACTAACAAAAAGCTGCCCGAGAATGCAACCAAGACCGAGGGTGCCGAGCTTGCCCGTCGTGGCAGGGGCGAGATTTCCGCCGCAACGGCGGTGCCCCATGTGAGCTATGACGACCTGCGCCATGCCGACCGCATTACTATCGATGGTCTCGAGGTCTTTGCCAACCACGGCGTGTATCCCGAAGAGAACGCGCTGGGCCAGAAGTTCATCGTGTCCTTGGTGCTCTATGCCGACCTGCGCGCGGCGGGGGAGCACGATAACCTGGATGCCTCTATTGATTACGGCTCGGTGTGCCACGATGTCGATGGCTATCTGCGCGAGCATACGTTTAAGCTCATCGAGGCTGCAGCCGAGGGTGTGGCCCAGATGCTGCTACGTCGTTATCCCTTGCTGCTTGGCGTGCGTGTTAAGCTCGATAAGCCTTGGGCGCCCGTCGGTCTTCCCCTGGCAAGCTGTGGCGTCGAGATCGAGCGCGTGCGCTAGCTGACGCTAAAGCTCGTTGGCGGGCGGTTTTTTGAGTCGCTGCGACAGAGCTCTATTGTTGGGGCAGTACGTGTCGAGCAGGGCGTGGAACCGCTGATTGTGGCTTGGCTCGAGCAAGTGGACGAGCTCGTGGGCGACAACCATGTCGAGGCATTCGACGGGGTAGGCGGCAAGTTCTCGTGCGATGCGAATGGCGCCGGTTTTGGGCGTGCACGAGCCCCAGCGCGTTTTCATGCTGCGTACGGAAACGCGGGAAACGGCGACACCCATTGCGATTTCGTATGCATGCACCATATCGCGCAGCGCTGTGGTGACCTCGGATGCATAGAGCTGGTCGATGCGGGTCTGGAGCTCATCGGGCGTCAGGCCGTCGAGGATTGCGCGCCGCGCGGCCTGTGGGCGTTCGTTCGATTTGTCGGCGCCCATAAAACTTGCGAAGGTGACCTGTTTGGGTCGCGGTGCGGGTGATGCAAAGTTGTGATCGAGTGCGTCCTGTACCGTGATGGGCTTGCCCCAAAGCGCAATGATCGAGAGGGGACTGATCGGTTCTCGCGCCGTCGCCTGACGTTGCTCGCGCTGGGCAAGTCGGCTGATAATCCAGCCGTTGTTGCGCTTTACAAACGCTTCGATACGCTCGCGGCTGGCGTCGAGCGGTGCGCTGGCGTGGACCTCACCGCTCGATGTGACGCGCAGGTTGAAGTTCTTGACGCGCTTTTTGGTAACGACGACGGGGATGGATGTGCCATCCGGTCGGGATACGGAAATCGTAAACTGCTGCGTCAAAAGCGGTCCTTCAGATTGGGGACGGGCCGGCATGTCGACCGTTCGGCATACCGGCCCGCTCAAGGGATGTGAAATTAATAACGCTCGAAGAAGGCAAGGGCGTTGTCGCTGCAGAGCTTTTGCATCACGGTCTTGCCAAAGTGCTTGGAAAGCATGTTCTGGAACTCGGGCATCTTGCTGGCATCGGAGAGGAAGTCGGGTACCTTGGCGCCGTCCCAGTCGCCGCCGAGCGCGATGACATCTTCGCCGCCCAGGTCGAGCCAGTGTTCGATATGGGCTGCCAGCTGGTCGAAGGTGACATCTGCGGCGGTCTCGTCGGTTGCTTCGTTGGAGAGGAACTCGCTGCAGTAGTTGAGGCCGACGATGCCACCCATGTCGCGAATGGTGCAGAACTGGTCGTCGGTGAGGTTGCGCTTGACGCCGCAAACCGCACGGGAGTTGGAGTGGCTGGCGACGAAGGGGCGCGTGGCGTGGGCGACAACCTCGTCAAAGCACTCATCGTTGAGGTGGGAGACGTCGAGTATCATGCCGGCGTGTTCCATCTGCGTAAGCGCCTCGATGCCGACGGCGGTGAGGCCGGCGTGGGTGTCGTGGCCGCTCGCGAGCGGTCCCTGCGCGTTCCAGCTGAGCGATGACATGAGTACGCCCAGGCTCTTGAGCGCCTCGATCAGCGCGGGGTCCTCGGCAAAGAACGTGGCGTTTTCGATGGTGTGGATGCAGGCGACCTTGCCGTCTTTGAGTGCAGGGCGAATGTCAGCGGCGCTGCGTACGTTGACCATGCGGTCGTGGTTGAGCATTGCCTGGCCGCTCATGTGCGCCATGATCTGTGCTTGGAAGCGTGCGGCGTGGGCGGTGGGAATCTCGTCGGGGACAAACGTGGCGAAGCACTGTGCCCACGGCGTGTTGCCGATCTTTGCGAGCGAGATGGCGCAGGCGTTGCCCTCGATGAGGTCGAAATCCTGCGGATGCGTTTCGTCGCCGGGGAAATAGCCGTCGGTGCCGGCGGTAAAGCGCAGGTCGAGATCGAGCGTGGCCCAGCCGATGCGGTCGGCGGTGTCGCAGTGTAGGTCAAATACGGGATATGCCATGGTTCCTCCGGTTGCAGCGTTTCTTTGCAAACTGTCTTTGAATTGTATGACTAGGGTATAGTTAGCGCCATATGTTCACGGCGGCCCGCGTTGTGCGCCGCCCTTATCACGGAGGTTACCATGTCCAACCAGGGCAAGAAGGTCAAGACCCATTATCGCGGCACGCTCGACGACGGCACGCAGTTCGATAGCTCCTACGATCGCGGCGAGCCGCTGGAGTTCACCTGCGGCGCCGGCCAGATGATCAAGGGCTTCGACGCCGCTGTTGTCGACATGCAGGTGGGCGAGAAGAAGACCGTGCACATTCCTGCTGTCGATGCCTACGGCGAGCGCAACCCCGAGATGGTTATCACCTTCCCGGCCGAGCAGGTTCCCAATATCGAGCAGATCGAGAAGGGCATGAAGCTCTTCCTGTCCACGCCGAGCGGCATGCCCGTCCCCGCCGTGGTCATCGATGTGACGGCCGAGGCCGTGACGCTCGACGCCAACCACGAGCTCGCCGGCAAGGACCTCAACTTTGATATCGAGCTCGTCGAGGTCGAGGACTAGTTGATGTCCGTGGACCTGGTAGCTACGGAGCGCTTGGGAAATCTCAACGACCCGTCCTATGAACTCCTGCTTCGTCGGGAGCTGGGTGGCGTCTTTGAGGTTGACGAGCTGCTACTCGATTGGGACCAGGCTGATGCGCGCCTGTTTGTGGGCGTGACGGAGCTGGGTCGCACGGTGAATGCCCGGCTGGATGCCACTGATGGCGAGCGTCTTGCCGACGGTGACGTGCTTGCTATTGACCGCACGGGCGCGGTGCCCGTAGCGGTTGTCGTGCGCCTGCGCAGCGCCGAGGTCTATTTGGTCGAAGTCGACCGCATGGATCCGATTGTGCTCGCACATGCGTGCTGGGAGATCGGCAACATGCATGCGCCGCTCTTCCGGGGTGACTCGGACGAGCATACCGTGCGCATGTATACGCCGGTGCAACCGGTTTTGGGTCGTATGCTCCGGGGCATTGGGGGCGTTCGGCTCTCGGTGGTCGCACGCGAGCTCGATGCCAGTCGACGCTTTGCATCGAGCGCGGCGGATGTTGTTGTGAGTATGGCTTCAGACTTTACGATCGTAAAAAAGACGCGCGGCTAAGCGCGCGTATGCGCAAGACGGGCTTTGAGGGATTGCCATTCAAAGTCCGTCTTGCTGTTGATGAGAGACTTTGGGGGAAGCATATGGGTCTTGAGGGAATCAAGCTGATCGCCTGCGATTTGGACGGCACGTTGCTGCATCCGGGGGAGCGCGAGCCGCGTTCCGAGGCCTTTGAGCTCATCGATGAGCTGCATCGTCGCGGTATCGTGTTTATGCCGGCGAGCGGCCGTCAATATGCGAGCTTGCGCTATCTGTTTGCCCCGGTGGCCGATGAGCTCGCCTATGTGTGCGAAAACGGAGCCCTGGTGATGAGCGAGGGGCATGCCGTTGTCAAGCGTTCCATGGAGCGTAGCCTTGCTATGGATATCGCGAATGCCGTGGTCGCCTTTCCCCATGCCGACGTGACCCTTTCGTGTGAGGGGCACCTCTATACCATGAGCGGCAACGATGCGTTCGTCGACCATTTGCGTTACGAGGTCCACTGCGATGTGGCGGTGGTCGACCGTCCCGAGGACATTGACGAGGATGTCATTAAGATTGCGTTTCAAACGCCCGAGACAGAGCAGCCGGCGGCGCTGGAGTATTTCGAGCGCCTCTTTAGCGACCGTGTCGACGTGATGACGTCGGGAACCGAATGGACCGATTTTATCGGCTTTGATTCGGGCAAAGGGTCCGCGCTTGCCGATTATGGTTGCGCGCTGGGGATCTCACCTAACGAAATGATGGCGTTTGGCGATAACGAAAACGATCGCGACATGCTCAACGTCGTGGGCCATCCCTATCTAATGGAGAGCTGCAATCCCTCTATGCGTGGCATCAACGACCGCATCCGCTACGTGCGCACGGTCGAAGAAGAACTGCGCCGCCTACTTGCTGAGTAGACATTTGGGACATGCCTAGAAATGTGCTGTTTGCTGTAGCGGATGGGCAAGTAGATTTGCGGGCATGCCCCTAAGGGCTACCGGCAGTCGGGGCAGAGACCCTCGAAGATGGTGTAGTGCGACGTGACGTGCCAGCCGATTTGCTCGGACGCCTTGGCGTCGAGTTGGGCATCGAAGGGGAGCGGTACGTCGATGACGCGGCTGCACGAGGTGCAGATGATATGCGCATGCGGCTCGATGGTGCGATCGAAGCGGCTGCCGCCCGGTGTCTTGATGGAGAGGATCTCCCCGGCGTCGGCCAAGAGATTGAGATTGCGGTAGACCGTACCGCGGCTGATTTTGTCATCCTGCGCGCGCACGGCGTTGTAGATCTCATCGGCGGTGGGGTGGTTATAGCTTTGGCGCACGGCGTCAAGAACCAGCTTCCGCTGCTTGGTGTTTCTTCTTTGCACCGCCATGCGCCTCGCCTCTTTTCTGTCAACGGTCGTAGGTAAATGATACCGTATTTAGCACACAATACTAATAACGAGGACTGAAACCGTCTTCATTGGTAAGTGGGGCTCGGGCCTGGGCGTCTGCGAGGCGAAAACGCGTTCCCGTGCGCTCGTAGGAGGCATGAAGCGCCTCGAGATGAGATAGGATGTTTGCCGGAGCCCCCTGTATCTCCATCTCGACGGAGCCGTCTTCCATGTTACGCACCCAGCCGGTGAGTGCGCGTGCCTGCGCGAGGTTGGTGTTGGTAAAGCGAAAACCAACGCCCTGGACTTGGCCCTCCCACCGCAGAAAATAGCGCTGCGGAGTGTCTTGAGTGGCCTCGTCGCTTGCGAGCACAGTAAGCCTGCGGCGCAGCTCGAGCTCGATGTTTGATGGTTTTTGAGGCTCTCGACTGCTGCCGGTGACGCTGGAGAAGAACGTATCGAAGAGGCCCATCGCTAGGCCTGCTTGACTGAATCGGCGGGGAAGGTAATGCCGGCCTGCTGACGCACGGCATCCATGATGCGGAGCGAGACGAGCGTGACATCGCGGTAGTGGCCGAGCTCGTGGCGTCCCGCTGGGGTCTCCCAGATCTCTTCCTTAACGTTATCGATGTTACCGATGGCGGTGACAAAGTCTATGAGTTCGTATTCCATAGTGTTGCTTGATTTGGGCAGATCGAGCGCGCGGCCATTGTCGTCCTGTTCGCGCGGTGCCTCGGTCGCCGAGCCGCGTACGACGTCGCCGCGATAGTCGATGCGGACGTTGCGGGGCGTGGACAGATGGTCGATCTGGATAGTGCCACGCTCGCCTTCGATCTGCGAGGGCAGCAGGTCATTCGTAATTTTGGAGTGCGCGAGCTCGACGGAGATACGGCCACCGCCATAGCTGGCGAGAATGGAACCGCAACCGTCGATGGGGCCATGGGTGAGCTCTTGCGTTGAGGGGTCGAGCAGCGTGGTCATGCTGGTGAGACCAGAGGGCATGCCGAAAATCTCGACCATGGGCTCGACGGCGTAGACGCCAATGTCCATGAGGGAACCCGATGCCATATTGCAGTCGAAGATATTGGTGGCGCGTCCAGCGAGGATTTCGTTGTAGCGTGAGGAATACTTGCCAAAGCGCAGTGAGGCGCGGCGAATGGGCGCAATCTCGCCCAGAGCGTCCTCAATGGCGTGGAAGGCGGGGTCGTGAAGCGGGCGCATGGCCTCGAGGGCCACGACGCCTGCTGCCTCGGCAGCGCGGAAGACTTCCAGCGCCTGCGCCTCGGTGGCGCAGAAGGGCTTCTCGACGATGACGTGCTTGCCACCGGCGATGCAGGCGAGCGCCTGCTCGTGATGGAGCGCGTTGGGGCTGCCGATGTAGACGGCGTCGACGTCGTCGGCGGACGCAAGCTCGTCAAGTGCGGTGAAGTTGCGTTCGCCGCCGTGTTCGGCGGTAAAGGCGGCGCCACGATCTGCGTCGCGCGAGAGCGTGCCTACGAATGTAGCCTGGTCGTTGGCATTGACGACTTGGATAAAGTCGTCGGTGATCATGGATGTGCCGATGGTTGCGATGCGCAGCATGTGTCCCCCTTGCGTTGTTTGGCCTACAGGACGAGTGTAGCGCGGGAGGACATAAAAGCGTGCGAAAACGCCGTTACAGGTCGCTCTCGCTAAAGCCGGTGTCGATATCGAGGTTGGCTCCGTCGGCCGCGGTGGTGGCGAGCTCGTCGCAGCGCTCGTTGAGCTCATGGCCGGCGTGACCCTTAACCCAGATGAACTCCACTTTGTGCTTACTCTTTGCGGCAAGCAGGCGCTCCCATAGGTCGCGGTTTTTGACAGGCTGCTTGTTGGCAGTCTTCCAGCCGCGTTTTTTCCATCCGTCAATCCAGTGCTTGTTGAAGGCGTTGACGACGTACTGCGAATCGGAATGGACTTCGACGTCGCAGGGGCGGTTGAGCGCCTCGAGTGCCACGATGACCGCCATGAGCTCCATGCGGTTGTTAGTGGTCTTGGCGTAGCCACGCGAAAGCTCGGAGGTGAAGGTCTTGCCGGCGGGGTTGGTGTACTTGAGCACGGCGCCGTAGCCGCCGCGTCCCGGATTTGATCGGGCCGAGCCGTCGGTATAGATGATGACCTTCACATGGTTCCTTTCGTTGGGTACGCTTCGTGTGAGTGACCATTGTAGCGCCATGCCTGCCGGGGGCTAGCAATTTACGATTTCTATCCCGTCTTCCGACAGTTAGTTGGCATGGATGATGCGGTTGAGCTCGTCGAGGTATTGCCGCAAGAGAGGAGAGGGCTTGCGCTCGTCGTGCATGATATATCCTACGTGCATCGTTGGGGCGTCTGCTAACGGGATCGATGCCATACCCCACTGCATTTCATTGGAAAGGACACCGGTCGACAGGGTGTAACCGTTCGACGTGATAAGTAAGTTAGTAAGTGTTCCGCGGTCCGAGATTCGTATGTTGCGGTCGCAAGGGATATAGCTAAAAGGTTCCTCGGCGTAATAGAAGGAGTTTGAGGTTCCCTGCTCAAAGCTGTAGCGCGTATAGGGCGTGAGGTCGGCAAGGGACAGCTGAGGGCGGCGTGCGAGCGGGTGGCGTTCGCTAACGAAGACGTGGACCGTCGCGTCGAAGAGGGGATGGAAGCTTGCGCGGGCATCGGCGAAGGCCTTCTGCAGAACGCGGGCGTTAAAGTCATCCAGGTACAGAATGCCGATATCGCTGCGAAATGCGCGGACGTCGTCGATGATCTGCGAGGTGGTGGTCTCGCGCATGATGAACTCAAACTTACTGTCGCGGCAGCGCTCGACGACGTTGACAAAGGCCTTGACCGAAAAAGCGTAGTGCTGGGCCGAGACGGCAAGGCGCGCCTGGGGTGTGCCGCCGTCCTCGTAGCGTGCCTCGAGCATGTCGGCCTGCTCTACGACCTGGCGCGCATAGCCCAATAGCTCGGTGCCGTCGTTGGTGAGCGTGACGCCGCGGCTGGAGCGCGTAAAGATCTCCAGATGGAGCTCCTGTTCCAGGCTTTTGACAGCGTTTGAGATGTTGGACTGTGCCGTATAAAGGCGCTGGGCTGCGGCGTTGATCGATCCGGACTCTGCCACGGCGATCAAAAAACGAAGTTGCTGGAGGGTCATCGGCGCCCATCCTTTCGATAGCTATCTAAAAAACCGATAACAAGTTAGCGCTTTTAAGTGATTGACCGAGCAAAACAATGCTCGTACTATTCAAAACACACAAAGGCGGTAGGTAATTAAGCCGACCAAGGAACCGGGATGCGAAAGGAGGCCCGCATATGAATTGCTTACCAAGACGAATGCCGGGCTCCTGTTTGCGCCCGTCGGCGTGATCAGGAGACAGCGACTTACTTCTCTTACTCTTATTACTTTCTTCGATCAAGGAGATCATCATGAGCCAGTTTATCAACAACCCCGAGCACACCTTTGGTTTCGATACCCTGCAGCTGCACGTTGGCCAGGAGAGCGCCGATCCTGCATCCGACTCCCGTGCTGTGCCTATCTATCAAACCACGAGCTATGTGTTCCGCAACTCCCAGCACGCCGCCGACCGCTTTGGTCTTGCCGACGCCGGTAACATCTACGGCCGTCTGACCAACTCCACCCAGGGCGTCTTCGAGGACCTGTCTCTTATACACATCTGACGCTGCCGACGATA
>URWZ01000039.1 GCA_900551625.1 uncultured Collinsella sp. | reverse complement strand
CCACCTTGAATTGACTAGGACCTCTGCAAAGGGGTCCTTTTCTTTTATGTGGACCATGCACGGAATCGAACCCCGTGAGGGCGCGGAGCTGAGGAAACGCGCAAGCGTTTTCCAGCGTAGCTCGCAAGGCGCGCAGGCGCCGCAGCGGTCCGTCCGCGCAGCGCGCGGACGCGATTCCCTTCCCCGCCACCTTGAATTGACTAGGACCTCTGCAAAGGGGTCCTTTTCTTTTATGTGGACCCGCGGAAAGCGCATCCCATTATTGAGCGAAAGAATGGAATGCGCTTTCCGGCGCCTGCCCTCGGCGTGTATGCGCATCTCGGTACGTCATCTTGACCCCGCTCGCCCCAGACATTCCTTCCGCTTTTGCGCCACTTTACAGACCGTTCGGTCGTCTGTCCGCACGCGCGGGTATACTCAAAACGATACTTTTCCTATGCAATACGATGCAGGTTTGGCCTGCACGATCCGAAGGGGGCAGTGATGGAGAGGATACTCGGCGTTAATCTCTCTGGCTGGTTTATTCCCGAGCCTTGGGTGACCCCGTCGCTATACGCGGCGACCGGTGCATCCAACGCGGCCGAGCTGCAGGAGGCCATGGGCACCGCCGCCTATAACGAGCGCATGCGCCGTCATTACGAGACGTTTGTGAGCGAGGACGATTTCCGTCGCATGGCGCAGATCGGCCTCAACGCCGTGCGTCTGCCGGTGCCCTGGTATGCCTTTGGTTCGCAGGAGGCCGATGCGTCCTACATCTCGGTTGTCGACTACATCGACCGTGCAATTGAGTGGGCTGCCAAGTACGACATCCGCGTGCTGCTCGATCTGGCGACGGTGCCCGGTGGCCAGGGCGATTCCAACGATTCGCCCACCACGCCGGAGGCTGTTGCCGAGTGGCATTCGTCCACCAACGGCCGTCATGTCGCACTCGACGTGCTCGAGCGCTTGGCCGATCGCTACGGCGAGGCCGAGAGCCTGCTGGGCATTGAGCTGCTGGACACGCCGCAGATGAGTGTCCGCAAGAGCCTCTTCACCATGACGGATGGCATTCCTGCTCACTACCTGCGCAATTTCTATCGCGATGCCTACGAGCTCGTCCGTTCGTATATGCCCGAGGATAAGATCGTCGTCTTCTCGTCGTCGGGGCATCCCAGCGAGTGGAAGCATTTTATGCGCGGCGCCAAGTACAAGAACGTCTACATGGACCTTCACCTGTACCATTACCGCGACGAGTATGCGCTCGACATCACGAGCCCCCGCGGGCTGACGACGGCGATTTCGCGTAACAAGCGCGAGCTTAAAGAAGCGATCTCGACAGGGTTCCCCGTGCTGGTGGGCGAATGGTCGGGCGCGGCGATCTTTGCCAACTCGTCGGTTACGCCCGAGGGCCGCAATGCCTACGAGCGCGTGTTTATCGCCAACCAGCTGGCTTCGTTTGCGCCGGCTGCCGGTTGGTTCTTCCAAACGTGGAAGACCGAGAAGCGCATTGCAGCATGGGACGCCCGCGCGGCGCTCGGTACGCTCGAGCGCGGCATGATTGAATAGGTTGATATGACGCAAAACAGCGCCCATACGGGCAAACTCTATGTGGTCGGCACGCCCATCGGCAACCTGGGCGACCTGTCCCCGCGCGTTGGCGAGGCCTTTGCCGCCGCCGATGCCATTTGCTGCGAAGACACGCGTGTGACGTCAAAGCTGCTGATGCACCTGGGCATTTCCAAGCCGCTTGTCCGTTGCGACGAGAATGTGATCGCCAGTCGCGCCGCCGGCCTGGTCGACCGCCTGCTGGCGGGGGAGACCCTCGCCTTTGCCTCGGACGCCGGCATGCCGAGTGTGTCCGACCCCGGCCAGGTGCTGGTCGAGGCAGCGCGTGAGGCCGATGTGCCCGTAGAAGTTATTCCCGGGCCCTCTGCTTGCGTCACGGCGCTCGTTTCGTCCGGCATTCCCTGCGAGCATTTTTTCTTCGAGGGCTTTTTGGACCGAAAGCACGGCGACCGCGTGCGCCGTTTGCAGCGCCTTGCCGTAGTACCCGGCGCGCTCATCTTCTACGAGTCTCCACATCGCATCGTGGCGACGCTCGAGGCCGTGGCGGAGGTCTTTCCCCAGCGTGAGGTTGCCGTCTGCCGCGAACTCACCAAGCTGCACGAGGAGGTCTTGCGCGGGCCCGCTGCCCAGCTCGCCGAGGAGCTGCGTGCTCGCGGCGAGGTAAAGGGCGAGATTGCGCTGGTCATCGCGCCGCCGAGCGAGGACGAGGAGGCCGGCATCGTACCGGTTGGCGCCGCGGCAGCGGATCCCGACGAGGCCCTGCGCGAGGATATCCGCGCCGCGCTCGAGGAGGGAGAGCCCGCCTCTGCGGTGGCCAAGCGCCTGTCTCAGAAGTATTCGCGCCGCAAGCGCGATGTCTATGCCATGGTGCTCGATATGCAATAGATGGAGGATATCCAGCCCTTGCGCTAGAATCATCCCCTGTATGCAACGTTTTTCTGGAGGACAAACCCCATGGATCAAAGCAAGCCTTCGTTCTTTATCACGACGCCCATCTACTACGTCAACGCCGATCCGCACCTGGGCACGGCTTATTCCACCATCATCGCCGACGTTCAGGCTCGCTATCGCCGCTCCGCTGGCTACAACGTTAAGTTCCTGACCGGCATGGACGAGCACGGCGAGAAGGTCGCCGAGGCCGCAGCCAAGCACAACATGACGCCGCAGGAGTGGACCGACAGCCAGGCTCCGCACTTCAAGGAGCTTTGGAGCAAGCTCGAGATTTCCAACGATGACTTCATTCGCACCACCGAGCCGCGCCAGCATCATGCCGTGCAGTACCTGTGGGAGCGCATGAAGGAGTCCGGTTACCTGTATAAGGGCAGCTACGACGGCTGGTATTGCGTGCCTGACGAGACCTACTTCACCGATACGCAGGTCCAGAAGGGCGACGAGGAGTACGGCAGCGTCGGCCAGCACCTGTGCCCCGACTGCCACCGTCCGCTTGAGCGCGTGCAGGAGGAGTCCTACTTCTTTAAGCTTTCCGCCTTCCAGGACAAGCTGCTCAAGCTTTACGACGAGCACCCCGACTTTGTCGAGCCTGCGTTCCGCATGAACGAGGTGCGCAGCTTTGTCGAGGGCGGCCTTAACGATCTTTCCGTGAGCCGCACGAGCTTTGACTGGGGCATTCAGGTCCCGTTTGACGAGGGCCACGTGACCTACGTGTGGTTCGATGCGCTGCTCAACTATATGACGGCCGTCGGCTACGGTGTCGACACCGATGAGGCGCGTGCCGAGCTGGCCTATCGCTGGCCCGCGCAGTTCCACATCGTGGGTAAGGACATCATCCGCTTCCACTGCGTCATTTGGCCCGCCATGCTCATGGCCATTGGCGAGGCCCTGCCCGAGCACGTCTTTGCCCACGGCTTCCTGACCGTGCGCAATGCCGAGACCGGCAAGGCCGAGAAGATGTCCAAGAGCCGCGGCAACGCCATCGCTCCGCAGGACGTTATCGACATGCTGGGCGTCGAGGGCTATCGCTATTACTTCATGACCGACGTCGTCCCCGGCACCGACGGTGCCATCAGCTTCGATCGCATGGAGCAGGTCTACAACGCCGACCTGGCCAACAGCTGGGGCAACCTTATCTCGCGTTCGCTCAACATGAGCGGCAAGTACTTTGACGGTTGCGCGCCCGCCAAGCCCGCATCGTTCGATGCGTTCGACAACCCGCTGGCAAAGATTGCCGATGGTCTGGTCGAGCGCTACATGGCCAAGATGGACGTGCTCGATTACGGTGGAGCCAAGGACGAGGTCATGGAGCTCATTCACGCCGCCAACCACTACATCGAGGACTCTGAGCCCTGGGCGCTTGCCAAGGACGAGGCCAAGGCCGACGAGCTGGCATTTGTGATCTACAACCTGCTCGAGGCCATCCGCATTGCCGCTCACCTGCTGATGCCGCTCATGCCCCAGACTTCTGCCGAAGCCCTGCGCCGCCTGTCCTGCGAGGACGAGGCCGCGAGCGACGACCTCAAGGGCATTTGCGCTTGGGGCCTGCTTGCCGGTGGTCAGCCCGTTGAGAAGGGTGAGCCGCTGTTCCCGCGTCTGGGCTAAGACGCCGCGCCATATCGGCAATTTGCTGTTTAGATGTAAGGGCATGGCCGCAACGGTCCATGCCCTTTTGTTTCAAGACGCCGCCACCATGCTAGGGAGGCAACTATGACAACTTCGCCTTTGGCAAACCCCACGGCAACAAGGGAGCTGCTGGAGGAGTTTGGCCTTGCGACCAAGCATCGCCTGGGCCAGAACTTCCTGATCGACAACCATGTAATTGAGCGCATTTGCGAGCTTTCCGAGCTTGCGGGCGATGAGCGCGTGCTCGAGGTTGGCCCGGGCGTTGGCACGCTTACGCTTGCGCTGCTGCAGGAGGCGGCGTGTGTCACGTCGATCGAGGCCGATTCCGAGCTCGAGCCGGTGCTCGATGCCCACGCCGCTGACTACGCCAACTTCCGCTTTATCATGGGCGATGCGCTCAGGGTAACGCCGGAGCAGATTGAGCAGGCTGCGGGCGGTGAGCCGACGGTATTTGTCGCGAACCTGCCCTATAACGTGGCGGCGACGATCATCCTGCAGTTCTTCCAGACGATGCCTGCGCTCAAGCGCGCCGTCGTCATGGTTCAAAAGGAGGTTGCCGATCGCATTGCTGCAGTGCCGGGTAACAAGACCTATGGTGGCTATACAGCAAAGCTCGGCCTGTATGCGCAGGTTACGGGTCGCTTTGAGGTGCCGCCGCGTTGCTTTATGCCGGCGCCGCACGTGGACTCGGCCGTCGTGCGTATCGACCGTGTTGACGGCGTGGTGCCCGAAGGACTCGATCGCGAGTTTGTGGCCCGCGTGATTGATGCTGCATTTGCTCAGCGTCGCAAGACCATCCGCAATTCCATGAGCGCCAACGGCTTTGCCAAGGACGTGCTCGATGCTGCCTTTGAGGCTTGCGGTATCGCACCCACCACGCGCGCCGAAACGCTTGATGTTGCCGACTTTGTCCGCCTGGCCCAGGAGCTAATCCATGACGCCTAATGCCGAACGCGTGACGTTTACCAAGAAAAAGAAGACGATCGCCTGCCCCGTGCCCTTGGCACCGCTTGCCGATACTCATGCGCATCTGCTTTCGTTTTGGGGCAAAGAAGTGCCCGAGACGCTCGTGCGCGCCAAAGCCGCGGGCGTCGACCTGTTGGTGACGATGCTCGACCCCATCGCCGACAAGCTCAGCGTGACGGACTATAGTGACTGGCTCGTGCGCGAAATTCTGCCGATGCGGGATATTCCGCAGATCAGGTATCTCGCTGGCGTTCACCCCTATGGCGCGCCGGATTATACCGACGACATTCACGCGCAGGTCGTTGCCGCGCTCGATGACCCTTTGTGCGCCGGTATCGGCGAAATTGGCCTGGACTACCACATGGACTATGACGACGACATCGCGCCGGCGCCTCATGACGTGCAGATTGATTGCATGGCACGTCAGCTCGAAGTTGCCGTGCGCCGTAACGTGCCGGTAGAGCTGCATCTGCGCCACGAGGACACAGATGATGGGCGCACCTCGCATATGGATGCGTACAACGTGCTGCGCGAGATGGGTGTGCCTCAGGCCGGTTGCGTGCTGCACTGCTTTGGCGAGGATCGCGCCACGATGGAACGCTTTGTGGGTTTGGGCTGCTATATCGCCTATGGTGGCGCGGCCACCTTTAAGCGCAACGACGACGTGCGTGAGGCATTTGCGGCAACCCCGCTCGATCGCATTTTGTTCGAGACGGATTGCCCGTATATGGCTCCGGAGCCCATCCGCGGTCTTGAATGCGAGTCCGCAATGATTTCCATTACGGCAAACGCGCTGGTTAACGACCGTGTCGATCGCACAGGTGAGGACGCCGAAACAATCGCGCAAGCCGCTTGGGAAAATGCCTGCAAACTTTTTCAAAAATAGTTCTTGCGTTCGCGATGGCGCTCCGTTATTCTAATTCCTGCACGCGGGCGTGGCGGAATTGGCAGACGCGTACGGTTCAGGTCCGTATGGGGGCAACCCCATGAAGGTTCAAGTCCTTTCGCCCGCACCATTGATTGAAAGAGCTCCCAGCAATGGGGGCTTTTTTGTTATGGGCCTCCTGTTGGTGTCACGTGGCTGCTTCGTGCGGGTATCCTAGTGCCAACGTGTGCCTATCAGAGGAGAGACCATGCTGTTGTCCGGTATTATCGCTGCTCTTACGAGCCTTCTACTTCCCATCATCATTTTGTTGCTGCTGCTCCCCAACGCCTGCTATGTCGTTGAACAGCAGCATGCCGTGATCATCGAGCGTTTGGGCAAGTTTAACCGCATCGTCAACGCGGGCTTCCACGTGAAGGTGCCCGTGATCGACCGCAAGGCCGCCACGGTGAGTCTGCGCACCATGAAAAACGGTTTTGGCATCGACGTTAAGACCCAGGACAACGTGACCATCGGCCTTGAGGTCTCTGCTCAGTACCACGTGAGCTATGACATGGGCGCCGGCCCGGCAGATTCGGGTATCTACAAGAGCTACTACATGCTGCAGGAGCCCGTCGACCAGATGCGCGACTTCATCACCGATGCCCTGCGCTCTTCCATCCCTGTCTACACGCTCGATGAGGTCTTTGCCAAGAAGGATGACATCGCCAAGGACGTTAATGCCACCGTGTCCGAGCAGATGGCTGCCTACGGCTTTACCCTCGTGTCGACACTCATCACCAAGATCGCACTGCCGACCGAGGTCGAGAACTCCATGAACGACATCAACGCTGCCCAGCGCAAGCGCGCTGCTGCGCAGGAGCTCGCCGAGGCCGATCGCATCAAGCGCGTTACCGAGGCGACCGCCGAGGCCGAGGCTATGGAAAAGGCGGGCGAAGGCATCGCCAACCAGCGCAAGGCCATCGCGCTGGGCATCAAGGATTCACTCGAGATCATCCAGGAGACGGGTGTCGGCAACGACGAGGCCAACCAGCTGTTCATGTTTACGCAGTGGTCCGAGATGATGACGGAGTTCGCTCGTACGGGTAAAACCTCGACGGTCGTGCTGCCGAGCGATTTCTCGCAGTCGGCCTCGATGTTCGAGCAGATGCTGACCGCCGGCAAAGTTCAAAACGATTCGAAGGAGTAGGTGCGCGTGAAGTACACCGTCGTTTGCGTCGGTAAGCTCAAGGAGCGCTTTTGGAAGGACGCGTGTGCCGAGTACACCAAGCGCTTAGGTGCCTATGCCAAGGTGGATATCCGCGAGGTGGCCGATATCGACCCGGCTAAGGCGGGCGGCGTGGATGCCGCGCGCGACAAGGAGGGGGCGGCGATTCTTGCAGCCCTGCCGCCTCGAGCGCATGTGATCTTGCTGGCCATTGAGGGCAAAGAGCGCTCGAGCGAGGAGCTTTCGGCGCGGCTCGATGATCTTATGCTGCGTGGTAACAGCGACATCGCCTTTGTGATTGGCGGATCGGACGGCGTGAGCGATGACGTGCGCGCACGAGCCGACGAGATGCTCAGCTTTGGACGTATTACCTTGCCGCACAACTTGGCGCGCGTGGTGCTGCTGGAGCAGGTTTACCGTGCCTGCAAGATCAGCCGTGGCGAGCCGTATCACAAATAGGTCGGCAATACGAAACAATGCCGTGGGACAATAGCCTTCGTTTTGAAGAGCGTGTCTGAGAGGACTATGAGATATGAAGATCGGATTTGTCGGTTTTGGCAATATGGCGAGCGCTATGGCCGATGGCTGGATCGCCGCCGGTGTGGCTGCGAGCGATATGTGCGCCTGCGCGGGCCACTACGACGCCTTGGTCGAGCGTTGTGAGGCACGTGGGATGGTTGCCTGTCGTGATGCGGCGGAGGTTGTCGCCGCATCCGATATCGTGGTTGCTGCGGTCAAGCCATACATGATTGAGAAGGTCTTCGCTCCGCTCAAAGAAACCCTTGCCGACAAGGTTGTCCTTTCGGTCGCCTGGACCTGGGATAGCGCCAAGTGGGAGCAGGTCCTGCCGGGTGTCGCACACATCTCGACGGTGCCCAACACACCGGTTTCGGTGGGCGAGGGCGTTATCGCCTGCGAGAAGGCTTCCACGCTTAGCGATGAGCAGCGTGCCACGGTGCTCGGTCTGCTCGGAAAGCTTGGCACCGTCGTCGAGCTCGATTCGAGTCTGCTGTTTGTGGGCGGTACCGTGGGCGGTTGCGCACCGGCATTTGTCGCCATGGCGATTGAGGCCTTGGGCGACGCGGCCGTCAAGCACGGTATCCCGCGCGCCGATGCCTATCGCATTGTGAGCCAGATGGTGCTGGGCACGGCAAAGCTACAGCTTGCGACTGGCCAGCATCCTGCGGCGATGAAGGATGCCGTATGCTCACCCGGTGGCGCCACCATCAAGGGCGTCGTCGCGCTCGAGGACGCCGGCATGCGCAGCGCCCTGGTCAAGGCCATCGACGCCACCCTCCAGTAAAACCTGCCATTTAGGGACAGGTTTATTTTGGCAGGTTTTCCTGCGGTTTTATCTCTATAGCAAAAAGCGCCTCGCAACTGGCTCAATTCCAGTTGCGAGGCGCTTGCGTTTGCCCAGATAAAACCGACCAAAATAAACCAGTCCCTTTTTGGCAGGTTAGTCCCAGAAGCTGTCTTGATCGTCCTCGTCCTTGGGGCCGCGGTCGACATACATCTTATGGGTGCGCTTCTCCATTACAAAGGCAAGAATCGCAAACAGTAGGATGCCGCCGGCGAAAAGGATGGCAAAACCGGTGCGGGTGCCAAACAAAAAGGAAAAAACTGCGTCCATTGGGTGCCTTCTTGCGTAGTTGGGTTGGGTCGTAAACGCTCATAAGTATATACTTGCCCATACATGTACAAGGTTGCAACCTAAATGGAATGTATATCGCCGGAGGATCTAATGCTTGATATCAAGTTTGTTCGCGAGAACCCCGATGCCATCGATACCGCCATGGCCAACCGCCAGACGTCTTGGGATCGAGAGAAGTTCTTCGAGCTCGACGACGAGCGCCGTGCCGTCATCACCGAGGTCGAGGAGCTCCAGGCCACGCGTAATGCCGAGTCCAAGAAGATCGGCGCCCTGATGAAGGAGGGCAAGAAGGACGAGGCCGAGGCCGCCAAGGAGGCCGTGCGCGCCGTCAACGAGAAGATTGACGGTCTGGCCGAGCGCCGCACTGCTCTCGAGCAGGAGCAGTACGACTTCATGGCTCACCTGCCCAACATCCCTTGCGAGGCCACGCCGTACGGCAAGGACGAGGACGAGAACATCGAGCGCCGTCGTTGGGGCACCCCGCGCGAGTTCGACTTCGACTTTAAGCCGCACTGGGATCTGGGCACCGATCTCGACATCCTCGATTTCGAGCGCGGCAACAAGCTCTCCGGCAGCCGCTTTACCGTTCTCGGTGGCGCCGGCGCCCGTCTTGAGCGCGCCCTCATCAACTTCTTCCTTGACACGCACACCAGCCGTGGTTTTAAGGAGTGGTGGCCGCCTATCGTCGTCAAGCGTCAGACTATGTTCGGCACGGGCCAGCTGCCCAAGTTCGAGGACGACGCCTATCACGTCTCGGGCGACAACTTCCTGATTCCCACCGCCGAGGTCGTGCTTACCAACCTGCACGCCGGCGAGGTTCTCGATGCTGATACCCTGCCGCGCCGCTACACCGCCTTCACCCCCTGCTTCCGCGAGGAGGCCGGCTCCGCTGGTCGCGACACCCGCGGCATCATCCGCCAGCACGAGTTCGACAAGGTCGAGATGGTCAAGTTTGCCAAGCCGGAGGAGTCCGACGAGGAGCTCGAGAGCATGACCGCCGAGGCCGAGTACCTGCTGCAGCAGCTGGGCCTTCCGTATCGCGTGATTAGCCTGTGCACCGGCGACTTGGGCTTCTCTGCCCGTCAGACCTACGACGTCGAGGTTTGGCTGCCGAGCTACAACGCCTACAAGGAGATCAGCTCCTGCTCCAACTGCGGCGACTTCCAGGCCCGTCGCGCCAACATCAAGTATCGCGACCCCGAGAATTTCAAGGGCTCGCGCTATCTGCACACCCTCAACGGTTCCGGTCTGCCGGCTGGCCGCACCATGGCCGCCATTCTGGAGAACTACCAGAACGCCGACGGCACCATCACGATTCCCGAGGTTCTTCGTCCTTACATGGGCGGCCTCGAGAAGATCGAGCCGGTCGCGTAACTTGGCCGCATAGGGGATATGCAAGGGCGCTCCTTCGGGGGCGCCCTATTTCGTGCGCAGGTCCATACCATGCCGTGCGGACAGCTCAATAGAAAACACACGAACAACTGTTCTGTATACAGCCATCTACCTGCTATGCTTTTGCTAAATAAGAGCGAGAGAAAGGGGACGCGATGGAGCTGTTTGATGATCGGGTGGTGTTGTTTGAGAGCGACGAGGGTGGGGAGTACCTGCTTGTAACGTGTGGGCCGTCTGGCATGGGTGGCCTGGTGGTTC
This sequence comes from uncultured Collinsella sp., assembly GCA_900551625.1. Classification (GTDB taxonomy): domain Bacteria; phylum Actinomycetota; class Coriobacteriia; order Coriobacteriales; family Coriobacteriaceae; genus Collinsella. The sequence goes on along the minus strand of URWZ01000039.1, from coordinate 278 downwards.
GACAGACGAGCGAGGGACCGTTGACGCAATGGTGCTACGAGGAGTCGCCGCATGTGGTCGAGACGTTTGTGGCGCACGAGGGGCTTGTGGCGCTGGAGCACTTCTATGGAGTTGGGACTTCCAACCAGGTCGCGCGCATGCTGAGCATCTCGTTTGCCGATTATGACTGTGCCCAGCGGGTGAGATCGCTCCTGAGGGAACTTGATGCTAAGTTTGACGTGATCGAAAAGCCAATCGATCGTACGGGGAACGGCGGTATATGCGGAGCAGCATGACAA
>URWZ01000038.1 GCA_900551625.1 uncultured Collinsella sp. | reverse complement strand
GAGACAGGAGGGTCACACCCTGCTCGTTAAAGTAGCCGATGGTCTCGGCAGCCGAGGTACGGATCTCGTCGCGAATGGTCACAAAGCCGACGGGCTCGGCCTCGCCCGCCATATCGCCGTCGGGCGTAAAGCCGTCCACACGGGCCACAACAAGCACGCGGCAGGTGTCGGCAAGCTCGGCCACACGATTCTCGACCTGCGCAAAGACGCGCTCCGAAAGCACAAATTGCGCTGCGCCCATCACATAGGAGCCCTGCGCAAACGAGGCGCCGCTCCACTTTTTGGACGAAGAGAACGGAATGACCGCCAGCGGCTCGGAAACCTCGACCGGGCGGTCAGCGTAATAGTTGAGCAGCGCCTGACAGGTCTCGTTGGCGTCTGCCGAGGTGGCACGCGCCACGTTGGCGAGCGCAAAATCGAGGACCGTGGTCTCGACGGGGACAGCTGCCTCGTCCGAGTCCGCGCCAAAGCCAACGCCCTCAACAGGCAGCGGGTAGGTACCCTCGACCTCCATACGGCCCGAAGTAATGGTGCCCGTCTTGTCCAGGCACAGCACGTCGACGCGCGCGAGCGTCTCGATACAGTAGAGCTGCTGCGCGAGTACCTTGCGGCGCGCCAGACGCACCGTGGCGATGGCAAGCACCGACGAAGTCAGCAGCACCAGGCCCTGCGGAATCATGCCCAAAAGAGCGCCCACCGTAGACAGCAGCGCCGACGAAGGCACATGACCAGCCAACAGCTCGGAGAAGCACCACGAAAGCGCGCTATCGCCCGGGGTTCCCGCGGCATCCCACAGCTCGCTCACACTCGAGGAAAAGAGCGCCAGACCAAGCGGAATCATGATAATGCTCGCGAATCGCACGATGGCGTTGAGCGCGTTCATGATCTCGGAATTGACCTTTTTGACGTACTTAGCCTCGTTGTTGATCTTGGCCACGTAGTTGTCGGCGCCAACATGGATCACGCGGGCGCGCAGCAGGCCCGAGTCGATAAAGCTGCCGCTCATGAGCTCGGAGCCGGGCTGCTTCTTAATAAGGTCGCTCTCGCCCGTCAGCAGGCTCTCGTTCACGAGTGCCTCACCCGAAACCACCACGGCGTCGGCCGGAATCTGGTCACCGCGCCCCAAGCGGATGATGTCATCGAGCACGATCTGGTCCAAGTCGAGCTCCACCTCGGCACCGTCGCGCACCGCGATGGCCTTCTTAGAGGTCAGCAGCGTAAGCTTATCGACCATCTTCTTGGAGCGCATGGACTGGATGACGCCGATAGCGGTATTCAAAAACACCACGAACAGGAACGTGAGGTTCTTGAACGATCCGGTCAGCAACACCAAAATCGCCAAGACAGCGTTGATCAAGTTAAACAGCGTGCAGAGGTTCTCGATGATGAGCTCTTTGACCGATTTGGTCTTAAGCTCCATGTTGCGGTTGATCTTACCGGCGGCGATGCGCTCCTCGACCTCGGCGGTCGAGAGTCCGTGCTCGATATCCGTTGCTGCCATACCTTGTCCCATCACGTCGCGTCGGTATAAGAAAACCGCCCGGACCATGCGAGGTTCGGACGGTCTTACGTTCGAGGGTGCCCCATGTTGGATTCGAACCAACGGCCTTCTGCTCCGGAGGCAGACGCTCTAATCCCCTGAGCTAATAGGGCGAACGGTTGGCATTATACCCAAGTGCGCCACGGGCTAACAAAAGAATAGAAAAAGCTTTGCAATTACGTGGGAGACACGGCGCAGAGGCTCACCTTAGAACGCAAAAGTGAAACAATTAGTATAAACTCTTATGCACATATATAACGGCTCGCGATGCGGGCCGTTTTTGCAAGAGCTATCCATCGAGGTGAGAGGCACACCATGATTGCGATTTTAAAGCAGAGCGCCAGCGACGAGGCCGTAAGCCATATCGTCAGCTGGATTGAGAAGAAGGGTCTCAAGACCGACGTCTCGCGCGGCGAGAACGAGACCATCATCGGCCTGGTGGGCGATACGACCAAGATCGACCCGTTCTTGCTCGAGTCCATGGATGTCGTCGAGCGCGTGCAGCGCGTCTCCGAGCCCTTTAAGCGTGCCAACCGCAAGTTCCACCCTGAGGACTCCGTCATCGACTGCGGCCACGGCGTCAAGATCGGCGGCGACCAGTTCCAGGTCATCGCCGGACCCTGCTCCGTCGAGGGCGAAAACCTCATTCGCATCGCACGCCGCGTAAAGGCCGCCGGCGCCACGATGCTGCGCGGTGGCGCCTACAAGCCCCGCACCTCCCCTTACGCCTACCAGGGCATGGGTCCCGCCGGCCTGGACCTGCTATGCGAGGCATCCGCCGAGCTCGACATGCCGATCGTCACCGAGATCATGGACCCGCGCGACGTGCAGGTCTTCTTGGATAAGAAGATCGACGTCATGCAGATCGGCGCCCGCAACGCGCAGAACTTCCCCCTGCTCAAGGAGGTCGGCAAGACCAAGACCCCGGTCCTGCTCAAGCGCGGCATGTCCGGCACCGTCGACGAGTTGCTCATGGCTGCCGAGTACATCATGAGCGAGGGCAACGACAACGTCATCCTGTGCGAGCGCGGCATTCGCACCTTCGAGACCCGCACCCGCAACACCTTCGACCTCAACGCCGTGCCGGTGCTGCACCACCTATCGCACCTGCCCGTCGTCGCCGACCCCAGCCACGCCACCGGCTACACCCGCTATGTCGAGCCCATGGCGCTCGCCGCGACTGCCTGCGGCGCCAACGGTCTGGAGATCGAGGTCCACGACGACCCGAGCCACGCTTGGTCCGACGGTGCTCAGGCCCTCACCCCCGACCAGTTCGACGACACCATGCGCCGCATCCGCGCCATCCGCGAGGTCGTCTGCCAAGAGACCGTTCAGGAGTAACCCATGGGTACGGTGAGAAACGCACGCGTCAACCAGGGTGGACCCAAGTGCGCCGGCATCGTGGGCCTGGGCCTCATCGGCGGCAGCTTTGCCCGCGGCTATGCGCAGGCGGGCGTTCGCGTGCTTGCCTGGGACCCCGACGATGACGTGATGACGGCCGCCAGCATGGGTACCGTCGCCGGCGAGCTCAACGACGAGACGCTCGGCGAGTGCGACATCATCGTCCTTGCCTGCTATCCCGAGGCATGCATCGAGTGGCTCGAGGCCCACGCTCAGGCGCTCGCCGACGCCACCGACACCGATGCCATCATGGGCCCCGTGGTGATCGACACCGTGGGTGTGAAGGGCATCGTGTGTGAGCGGGCCTTTGAGCTCGCACGAGAGCACGGCTTTTACTTTGTGGGCGCACACCCCATGGCGGGCACCCAGTTCTCGGGCTACGCCCATTCCAGCGCCGACCTGTTCCAGGGCGCACCGCTCGTGCTCGTTCCGCCTGCGGTAGACGATGCTCTTAAGCTGGAGCTCTTGGGCCAGGTTCGCGAGATGGTGCGTCCCTTGGGGTTTGGCAAGTTCAGCGTGACCACCGCCACCGAGCACGACCGCGTGATCGCCTTTACGAGCCAGCTCGCGCACGTGGTGTCCAACGCCTACGTAAAGAGCCCCACCGCCCAGGTCCACCACGGCTTCTCTGCCGGTAGCTACCGCGACCTCACGCGCGTGGCCCACCTCAACCCGCAGATGTGGTCCGAGCTCATGATTGACGACGCCGACGCTCTCGCCTTCGAGATCGACCATCTGATCGATTCGCTCGGCGCCTACAGCCGTGCGCTCAAGAACCGCGACCAGCGTTATCTTGAGAATCTCCTTGCCGAGGGCGATCGCATCAAGCGCGCACTCGACGACGAGAGCGCCCACTAGACCACCTATCACGCCAGGTCGAAAGGACCATAGCTTATGGCGATTACCATCGATATCGACACCGCACGCCCCTACCAGGTGCATGTTGGCACGTTTTTGCTGGAGCAGGCAGGGCCACTCGTTCGCGCCACCGCCGGAGGCACCCGCGCCGTCATCGTGACGGACACCAACGTGGGCCCGCTCTACCAGATGCCCGTTAAGCAGAGCCTGGAGGCGTCAGGCTATGAGGTAAGCATTTGCACCTTCGAGGCCGGCGAGGTACACAAGCGCGCCGAGACCTACGTTGCCATTCTTGAGTTTGTAGCCGAGCACGAGCTTTCGCGCTCCGACGTGATCGTGGCGCTCGGCGGCGGCGTCGTGGGCGACGTGGCCGGCTTTGTGGCCGCCACCTACATGCGCGGCTGCAAGTTTGTGCAGATCCCCACGAGTCTGCTCGCTATGGTGGACTCGTCGGTGGGCGGCAAGACGGCCATCGACCTGGCTGCCGGCAAGAACCTAGCTGGCGCCTTTTGGCAGCCGAGTGTTGTCATCGCTGACGTGGGATGCCTTGCCACCCTCACGCCCGAGCAGTTCGCCGACGGCTGCGGCGAAGTCGTCAAGCACGCCGTGATCGCCGACCCCGAGCTCTTCGCCGAGCTGGAGAAGACCCCGCTCACGCTTGAGCTGCTGAACCGCGACGTGGCCCGCGTGGCGCTCATCATCGCCCGCAATATCGACATTAAGCGCGCCGTGGTCGTTGCCGACGAACGCGAGACCAACCAGCGCAAGCTCCTCAACTTTGGACACAGCGCCGGACATGCCGTCGAGGCCTGCGAGCACTTTGAGCTGGGACACGGCAACTGCGTGTCGATCGGCATGGGCATCATCACGCGTGCCGCAGCCCTGCACGGCATTTGCGATGCCGAGCTGCCCGGTCGCATCGAGGAGCTCTGCGCCCGTCATGGCCTCAAGACCCGCTGCGAGCTTTCGGCCGACGCCATCTTTGCCGAGGCGCTGCACGACAAAAAACGCGCCGGTGACACTATCGACCTGGTGATTCCGCACGGTATTGGCCGCTGCAGCATCGACCGCGCGCCGCTTTCCACCTTCCATGATTTAATTGCCGAGGGCCTCGGCCAGAAGGGAGACGCATCCGCATGCTAGCCCGCATCACCCCGTCCCCGCTCAAGGGCACCGTTCCCGCCATTGCGTCCAAGTCGATGGCGCACCGCCTCATCATCTGCGCCGCACTTGCCAACGGCGAGACGCACGTGACCTGCAACACGACCTGTGCCGATATCGAGGCCACGGTGCGCTGCCTCACAGCGCTGGGCGCCCGCATCGAGACCGTCGAGGATGGCTTCCAGGTCCATCCCACTATGAAGAGTATTGAGTTTGGCCTGCTCAAGGCACTTGCCGGCGGCACGCTCGACTGCGGCGAGAGCGGCTCCACGCTCCGCTTTATGCTGCCCGTCGCCTGCGCGCTGGGGGCAGAGGCAACCTTTGTGGGCCAGGGCCGTCTGGGCGCACGCCCCCTCTCCCCGCTCTCCGACGAGATCATTGCCGCCGGCTGCGACCTGCAGGGTCTGGGCGGCTTTCCGCTCAAGACAAGCGGCCGCATGCGCCCGGGCACCTTTATCCTGCCGGGCAACGTGAGCTCGCAGTACATCTCCGGCCTGCTGCTGGCGGCCCCGCTGCTGGCCCAGCCCTCCTGCGTGCAGGTGATCGGCCTTATCGAGAGCCGCCCCTATATCAACCTGACCATCCAGGCCATGAAGGCCTTTGGTGTCGAGGTCAACGTCGAGCGCATCCCCGCCAAGGACGGCCAGCCCGAGGTCACGAACTTCCGCGTGAACAGCGGCTCGTACCGCACGCCCGGCAGCGTAGCCGTCGAGGGCGACTGGTCCAACGCCGCCTTTTGGCTGTGCGCCGGCGCCATCGGCTCCGACCCCATCACTGTCGAGGGCGTGTCGCTCAGCTCGGCCCAGGGCGACCGCAACGTGCTTGCCGCGCTCTCGCGCTTTGGCGCCCGCATCGTACGCTCCACCAACGCCGCCACCGTGCAGTCCGACAAGCTCGCCGGCTTTGAAATGAGCGCGCACGACATCCCCGACCTGGTGCCCGTAATCTCGGCCGTGGCATCGCTGGCTCAGGGCCGCACGTTCATCCGTGACTGCGCGCGCCTGCGCATCAAGGAATCTGACCGTCTAGCCACCACCACCCGCGAGCTCACCGCACTGGGTGCACAGGTGCGCATTGCCGGCGACGACCTCATCATCAAGGGTGTTGACGCCTTTACCGGCGGCGAGGTCGATTCGCACAACGACCACCGCATCGCCATGATGGCCGCCATCGCCGCGAGCCGCGCCACTGGCGAAGTTGTGATCCACGGCGCCGAGGCCGTCAACAAGTCCTATCCCGATTTCTTCGACCACTACCGCCTGCTGGGCGGCAAGGTCACGCTCGAGGAGGAATAGCATGTCCTCGACCTTTGGCAACGTCTTGCATCTGAGTATCTTTGGCCAGTCGCACTCCCCCGCTATCGGCTGCTCACTCGACGGCATTCCTGCCGGTATTGCCGTTGACCAGGAGCAGCTACAGGCCTTTTTGGACCGTCGTGCCCCCGGTCGCGACGAGACCGCAACCAAGCGCCACGAGGCCGACGCCGCGCATATCATTGCCGGTGTGGTCGACGGACACACCACTGGCGCACCCATCGCAGCAATTATCGAAAACACCAACACGCGCTCCAAGGACTATTCCGAGCTGCGCCGCAAGCCCCGCCCAGGGCACGCAGACTTTCCCGCGCGCGTGAAGTACCACAACATGCACGACGTCGCCGGCGGCGGACACTTCTCCGGCCGCCTGACGGCCCCCTTGTGCATCGCCGGCGGCATCGCGCTGCAGGCACTCGAGGCCCGCGGTATTCGGGTGATGGCTCACGTGGCGCAGATCGGCGGCATCTCCGATCTGCCCATGGACGACATGGTCTATCGCGAGGCCGACCGCAGGGCAATCCTTACGAACGACCTGCCCTGCATCGACGCCGCGGCCGCCGATCGCATGCGCGAGGAAATTCTGGCCGCACGCGACGAGCTCGACAGCATCGGCGGCATCGTGGAGTGCGGCATCTACGGGCTTCCCGCGGGCATCGGCGACCCCATGTTCGACGGCATCGAGAACCGCATCGCGCAGATCGCATTTGGCATTCCCGCCGTAAAGGGCGTGGAGTTTGGCATGGGCTTTGCCGTGGCCGCCATGCGCGGCAGCGAGAACAACGATCCGTACCGCGTTGATGCCGAGACCGGCGAGATTGCGGTCGAGTCCAACAACGCCGGCGGCATCCTGGGCGGCATTTCAACGGGTGCACCCGTCATGTGGCGTATGGCCGTAAAGCCGACGCCCTCCATCGGTCGCGAGCAGCAGACCGTGGACATGGACGCCATGGAAAATGCCGAGCTCTCGGTCCATGGCCGCCACGATCCCTGCATCGTCCCGCGCGCTGTCCCCGTAGCCGAGGCAGCCGCGGCGCTCGCGATTTGGGATGCCCTCCTCGAGGACGCCGCCCAGCGCTAACCCGACTCACCTGGGTTGCCCGTCAACTCTGCCATTACGTGAAAGGGGCCTCCATGGACCTTGCCGATATCCGCCAGACCATCGATGGCATCGACACCACGCTCCTCAACAGCTTTGTCGAGCGTATGGACATTGCCACCGAGGTCGCCAAATCAAAGATCGAGATGGGCAAGGCCGTCTTTGACCCCGCCCGCGAGCGCTCCAAACTCAACAACCTCGCCAGTCGCGCACCCGAGCGCTACGAGGCCCAGACCATCGCCCTGTTCCGCCTCCTCATGAGCATGAGCAAGGCCGAGCAGCAGCGCTACATCAACGAGCTCAAGGGCATCACGGTGTCGCAAAAGGCCCATGCCACAGCCGCAGCCTTTGACACGCCCTTCCCCCAGACGGCCACCGTCGCCTGCCAGGGCGTTGAGGGCGCCTACAGCCAGATTGCCGCGTGCAAGCTCTTCGACGTGCCCGATATCGCCTTCTTTGAGACCTTCGAGGGCGTTATGCGCGCCGTACGCGACGGCTTTTGCGAGTTTGGCGTGCTGCCCATCGAAAACTCAACTGCCGGATCGGTCAACGCCGTCTACGACCTGCTCGCCCAGTTCGATTTCCACATCGTGCGTTCACTGCGCCTTAAGATCGATCACAACCTGCTCGTCAAGCCCGGCACTAAGCTCGCAGACGTGCGCGAGGTCTACAGCCATGGCCAGGCCATCGCCCAGTGCGCCGGCTTTATCGAGTCCCACGACCTGCATGCCACCAAATACCCCAACACCGCCATGTCGGCCGAGATGGTCGCCAACTCCGAGCGCACCGATGTCGCCGCTATCGCCTCGCGCAGCTGTGCCACGCTCTATGGCCTCGAGGTGCTGGAGCCCAATATCCAGGACTCGGACAACAACTACACGCGCTTTGTCGTCATCAGCCGCGAGCCGCGCGTCTATCCCGGTGCCGACCGCACCTCGCTCATGATCACCACGGCCAATGAGCCGGGTGCCCTCTATCGCGTGCTCGAGCGCTTCTACGCGCTCAACATCAACCTCATCAAACTCGAGAGCCGCCCCATCCCCGGCCACGACTTTGAGTTTATGTTCTACTTTGATCTGGACTGTCCCTTTGGCAGCAAGGCCCTCGACGACTTGCTCGACTCGATCGACGACGTGTGCGAGAGCTTCACCTACTTTGGCAGCTACACGGAGGTGCTCTAGATGACCGATACCGCCGCAACCCGCCCCTACGGCGTGCTGGGCCGTGTGCTGGGCCACAGCTATACCCCGACCATCTACAAGGAGCTCGCAAGCCTGGAGTATGTGCGTTTTGAGCGAGAGCCCGAGGATCTTGAGGCTTTTATGACGGGCGACGAGTGGGAAGGTACCAACGTAACCATCCCCTACAAGCGCGCCGTCATGGAATACCTGGACGAGCTGAGTCCCCTGGCCGAGCGCATGGGCAACGTTAACACCATCACGCGCCTGCCCGACGGCCGCCTGCGCGGGGACAACACCGACTACTTTGGTTTTCAGTGCCTGGTCGAGGAGCTGGGCGTTGAAGTTGTCGACAAGAAGGTCCTTGTGCTCGGCGCCACCGGTGGCGCGGGCACTACAGCCAGTATGGTACTCGGCGACCTGGGCGCCATCGTCGTACCCGTGGGTCGCACGAGCAAGGTCAACTATGGCAACATCGCACAGCAATCCGATGCCGCGCTGCTCGTCAACTGCACGCCAGCCGGCATGTTCCCCCACTGCCCCGACGCTCCCTGCGCGCTCGAAGGCCTCGATGCGCTCGAGGGCGTCATCGACATTGTCTACAACCCCGCCCGCACGGGTCTGATGCTCGAGGCCGAGCGCCGCGGCATCCCCTGCATCGGCGGACTGCTCATGCTTGTGGCACAAGCAGCGCAGGCTGTTGAGCGTTACACCGGCAAAGCCACCCCGCGCGAGCGCATCCTGGATGTGACTGAGCGCCTGTCCCGCCGCGAGCAGAATATCGCGCTCATCGGCATGCCGGGCTCGGGCAAGACCCGCGTGGGCGAGCAGATCGCCCAGCTCACGGGCCGCGAGCACATCGACCTCGATCGCGCCCTCGAGGAGCGCCTGGGCATACCCTGCGCCAACTTTATCGTCGAGCGCGGCGAGGCGGCCTTCCGCGAGCAGGAGACGGCGGCACTGGCCGACATCTCCAAGCGCAGCGGCCTGGTGCTCTCCACCGGCGGCGGCGTGGTCACGCGCGACGAGAACTATCCACTGCTGCACCAGAATAGCCAGATCGTGATGCTCAACCGCAAGCTCGACGAACTCGCTCATAAGGGACGCCCCATCACCGCCCGCGACGGCATCGATAAACTCGCCGAGCAGCGCATGCCGCGCTACCGCGCTTGGGCCGACTACATCATCGACTCACGCGACTGCGCCGCCAACACCGCCCGCGCCGTCCTCGACGCCCTCCCACCCGCTCTCTAACAAAAACCACCACAAAGGGGACAGGCACCTTTGTGGTGGTTTTTCATTCCACCTCGCCAAATCGACCAACTGCAAAGGAAGCAACCATGAAAGCACTCGTCATCAACGGACCCAACCTCAACATGCTCGGCATTCGTGAGCCGGGCATCTACGGCAGCGACAACTACGACCGCTTGGTACAGATCTGCCAGGAGGCAGGCGCCGCGCAGGGCTTTGACGAGGTCGAAGTCTTCCAGTCCAACCACGAGGGCAGCATCGTCGACAAGATCCAGGAGGCCTACGGCAAGGTCGACGGAATCGTCATCAACCCGGCTGCCTACACGCACACGAGCGTGGCCATTCTGGACGCGCTCAAGGCCGTCGCCATCCCCGCAGTGGAAGTCCACATCAGCGCCGTCGAGACGCGCGAGGACTTCCGTCAGGTAAGCTACGCCCGCCTGGCCTGCTTCGCGACCATCACCGGCGAAGGCTTGCAAGGCTACGCGCATGCGCTGGAGCTGCTGAGGGAGCGTCTCGAAAAGTAGCCTCACGAGCAAATCCATCAGCGCGATTCATACGCTAATAATGCCAGTGCCGCCAGCAGCAACCTCGCTACTGGCGGCGCTTTATTACTGGCATATAATTGTTGCAGTCACACAACGTCTGGAGACGCGCATGTTAAGCATCCATCTGGGAGATTACCCCGGTTCCATCTACGATACCGAGACCTATTTTAGGAACTCATACTTGGACTCATGGTTCGAAGACCCTATGGCCGCGCAGATCATTAAAAACGTGGACGGATCAGAGCTCATCGGTCCCCACAACATCGTAAGCAAGCAGCTGGGCTCGATCACCCCACTCGAACTGTCCGGCGGCGTCAAGACGCTGTTGCTGGTTCGCAATCTCCCAAATATGGTGTTCAACGCATCCACCTGCGGAGACAACTGTGCCCGCTGGCTGCTCAAAATTGGCAAAGAGCAAGCTGTCTCTTATACACATCTGACGCTGCC
>URWZ01000037.1 GCA_900551625.1 uncultured Collinsella sp. | reverse complement strand
TCCAGATATATCGAGTATTACTGGAACCCAGGCGATGCGCGGAATGACTTGTGACGAATAGTCATGTCCATCAAGAAGGCTCGACGCTTCGGATAGCTCGTCAATCGATATATCAATTCTTGGAGAGCTGCATTCCTACCATTTTTAATGAAACAACGGCGGTAATTGCTATCGCGATTGCGCCAATAATACCGAGCGCCATCTGAATGGGGTATAACCCCAACACATGTCCAAATACGGAGAAAAACAATGCGGAAAAGAGGGCCCTTACCAGAGACGCAGCGGAAAGGATAGTCGCACGGAGATCGTCCGCTATCCCGTCTTGGATTAAGTTTTCCGAAGTGATGTACACCACTTCTGGGAGGAAACAAAGCACCATGCTGAGGCCAAACAAGCACAGAGGATTTGAAGCGAGCCACGGAAGAATCAAGAAAAGGCCAGCCTCGATTAGCATCGAGCCGAGCATGGTATTTCTTTTCCCGAAACGCGATGAGAAGAAATCTGCTGCAATGTAGGCCGTCGCATTTACTGCATAGGATGCACCGAAAAAGATTCCTATTATGGAGACGGGAGCATCAAATGCGTCGAATACCAACTGATTCAAGTTGTAATAACTCCCGTAGAATCCGTCGAGCATGCTTGTGCCGATGAGGAGAAGCAATACCGCAAAAGCGGATTCTCCAACGCGCCAGGTCTCGCGCCTGAACATCTTGACTGCGTCAAACCTCCCCTTTTCTGATCTTTCAGAACGGGTCGTTTCCGTCCTCTCAATGGGATACAGAAGGAAAAGCTGCAGGAGATAGAAAACGGAGACACATACGTAGAGGGCACTCCAAGATACTTGGGCAATGAAAGATCCGAGCACAATTGCCATTCCCGTAGCGATTGATTGCGCGGCAAGCAGCCGAGCGTTGATGGTGAGGAAGCGCTCTCCTTGACCGGCATTTCGGGCAATTTCATATAAAAGTGCTTGTTCGGATCCCGATTGAAGGGAGTAGGCGAGTGCCTCAACAAGGGAAAGCACGACGAGAAAAGGGCCTGAAAGCAACAGCATGCCAGCTGTATGGAAGAAAAGCAGCAGCACGCCCACTTGAATCGAAAACTTCTTTCCAAAGAAATCGCCTATCAGCCCTGTTGGCAGCTCGAGGACGACCGTTGCTATGTTGAACAGGGCTTGATAAAGCGCGATTTCCGTAACAGACATTCCTTTCTCCGCAAGGAAAAGTAGAAACACTCCCCGATTTAAAACAAATCCCGTGAGAACGAAAAAGGCGGAATAGACGTGCAGTTGCGTAGTGGCATTCTTATTCATTTGGCACTACCAACAACTATTTTTGTCGGGCCGCTCGCTACTGATTCGAAGCCTGAAGTGTTCACAGTTGATGTGAAGAGCGGTAAAGCTTTTGCACAGGGTATCAATGGAATACATCCGAAGCGTTTTCAGCAGTATCATCGGCGAAGGCGGGATTAGCCTTTACGCGGCGCTCACCCTCGATGTATTTGACGATTTGATCAATCGTCTGGTTGGCGTGGCTCTTGAGCTTGCGCTCATAGAAGAAGAGGCCGAGCTTGCCGCGCGTGCCAGACGTGCTGCCACCCACACCCTGAAAATCCTCGGTATAGGTGAGCTCGCAGGCACCATCGCCAGCAGGTGCAGCCTCATAGCGCATGGTATTGATGCCCGCCGCATACTGAAAACGGACCTCATAGAGGCACGGGTAGTCAAAGTGCTTGATCTTAACCTTGATCGCCGTGCCCTTGGCCTTGCCTTTTGCAGACTGGGCACGCTTCTCGTACTTATAGCCGTTGAGTTTGTTGCGGCTGGGACGCTTGCCCGTGGCGTTCTCGATATCCTGCATGATGGACCCCGCCAGAGCGTCAAAAAGCTCCTCCGGCGTCACCTTAAGCGTTTTGGTGAGCTGCATGATGGCTCCTTATTCGTTTGAACCGTTCGAGTCATTGTACCGCCCCAGGCTCTCCCATGCGTTGCGGTGCTATTTGGACGATTGAGGGCTTTACGGCCGCAAAACTAACCAAATAGCACCGTAAAGCCTGAGGTGGCTAGAGGTTGTAGGTGACTACTTGGGGTTCGGCGGGTTCGACGAAGATGGCGGGGTTCGCTTGCTCCACGCGAACGAACTTGACGGTCACGGCCTCAAAGCCCGCCTTGTGCAGAACATCAGCGTAGACGCGCGCCTGCAGGGCGTGCTTCTCGAGCAGCTGGTCCGGCGTCTCATCCGGCGTGCCACCCGTCTTGTAATCGATGACCAGTGCGTGCGACGGATCGGCCGGGTCGGTTGCCAAGACATCGATGGCGCCCTCGGCATAGGCGCCGTAGCGGGCGATATCCTCGTCCTCGCAGCCCAGCGAGAAGAACGGCACCTCGGCACGGATGCACGGCCACGCGAGCAGCTCGGCACGAACCGACGACTTGAGCCAGCGATCCAGAGCGACATCGAAGCGCTCGCGCTGTTCCGGCGTCAGGCGCCACAAGCGAGCCAGGGCGTCGGCACGCTCAGCGGGCAGCGCATCGGCACCCATCTCGATGAGCCACTGGCAGGCGGCATGGAACGCCGAGCCCAGCGCCATGGGGTTGCCGGCGGACTCAACGGCGGCCACGTCTGCATCCGTCATCTCGGAACCATCCGACTCCGCATCATCGCCGGACTCGTCCATGGGAACATGAGCCTCGGCGGCACGGTCTTCCGTCTCGGCATGGAGCGCCGCGGCGATCGACGAATAGCTGTACGAATCACGCGCCGGGAACGGACACACGCCCATGCGCACGCCCGCCGCCTGGGGATACACAAGCTCAAACGAATCGGGCTTGGGGTCGGCAGGACCGGGCACGGTTGAGTGCGCAGCATTATCGGCGACATCGGTTTCGCCACGAACGAGCCTGCCCTCGGCATCCAGCGAAGCGTTGGCCTCAAACGCCTGCTCGCCAAAGGTAAAGTCCGCGAGCGAAATGAGCTCGTAGTCGCCCGGCTTGGAGTTGTCGAACGTCAAACGATCACTATCGAGCTGTGGCACGTCCAGAGCGTCGGTCGGCAAAATACGGCGCAGCACGTCGTAGGTCAGATCGGTCTCGACGTCGAAGGCCGGCGCACACAGCTTGCCACGGCTCACGCCGGCATCCATCGCCAAGATCACCAGCTCGCGCGCACGCGTCATGGCAACGTAGAGCAAGCGGGCCCGCTCCTCGAGCGAAAGCCGCAGGTCATCGTTGCGCAGGCGAGCAAATGCCTCGGCGGGAGAACCCGTCGCGCAGACGTCCTCCATGAGCTCCGGCGGCAGCCATAGCGACGTGCCCTTGCCCTTAAACGCATGCTCAAACTGCTTTTTAACGTCGTCGCCCTTCACAAAGGTTCCGTCGGCGAGCTTAACGCCGTCGAAGCGTGCAGGCAGTGCCACAACCTGCGCCCCGCCCTCGACACGCCCCATCTGTGCCGCACCCGAGGACTTGCGCACGCCAAAGCACTCGGCGACCGCCACGACCGGATATTCCAGGCCCTTGGATGCGTGCACCGTCATGATGCGCACCGCGCCGTCGCCCTCCTCGTTGAGGGCACCCGGGGCTTCCTTGCCCGCTAGGAAGCGATCGAAGGCAAGCGCGATGGAACGCGGCGAGTTGCCGAACTCGGCCTCCGCCTCGGCCACAGCGTCGAGCGCCTTGAGCACGTTGGCGGCAATGGCCTTGCCCTCGGGACCACGCTGTGCCAGACGCACAAACCAGCCGGAGGCGTTGACCACGTCGCGCGCGATGGCTGCGAACGAATCGCGGCCCACGCGACGAAGCGCATACCGCAGCACCTCGCGGGCGCGCGTCACGAGCGGCAGGTCTTGCAGGCCCGGCACGTCGAAATCACTCATGATGCCCACGTCGATATTCCTGCGCGAGGTCTCCCCCGTCTGCTCGTCGAGCTTGGTCGCCAGCGCTAGGAACTCCTGGGCGCCGAGCGCAAACATCGGCGAGGCCAGCAGCGGCATAAGGCCCTGCGCCGTATCGGCCGGATTGGCGAGCGCACAAACCAGGGCGCGCACCGTCTGCACCTCGGCAGCCTGCGCAAAGACCGAGCCGCCCGCGATGACGCAGTCGAGCCCCTGGTCGCGGAAGGCCTGTGCGTAGACGTCTGCGTTGGTCATGCGGCCCAGCAGCAGCACCATGCCGCCCTGGGGCTGGCCGGCATCGGCAAGCGCGCGGAATCGCTCGGCGATCGCACGGGCCTTGGCCTGTGTGCGCTCCTGCGTGCTGCCGCCGGCAACAAAGAGCGCCTGACGACGCGAGGCGTCTGCCACCAGCGTGTCCTTGCGGCCGTCGCTCGCCTCAAGATCCAAAAAGCCCTGCATCAGACCGCCGTCATCGCCGTCGAAGACGCGTGCCACGTAACGCAGCACCTCGTCATGGCTGCGGAAGTTGCGCACGAGTTTGACGAGCTCGCCGGTGGGGACATCCGGCGTGGCGACCGTCTCGGACGCCGCCGATCCCACTTTGCGCTCCTGGCGACGGAACACCTCGACCTCGGCGCCACGGAAGCGATAGATGGACTGCTGCGCATCGCCCACGGTGCACAGCGCGCGCTCCCCCGTACCCGTCAGGTAGCGGATCAGATCGACCTGCATCTGGTCGGTATCCTGGAACTCATCGATCATGACCATCTTAAAGCGGCCCTCGTACGCAGCACGGATGGCAGGGTAATCGCGCAGGGCCTCGTAGGCCATACGTAGCAGGTCGTTATTATCGAGGGCGGACTGGGCAGCCTTCAGCGAGCGATACTCCGCCTCCACGGCACGAGCAAGCCCCACCAGCGCATCGAGCGCCGGGCCACCGCAGGCAAGCACGATATTGATAAACGCATCGGCGGCCTCGGCCTTGAGTAGCTCCACCTGCTCCTTAGGGAATGCCTTGCTCGCGCGCGGCATGGTGCACGACATCATGAGTCGCGCCGCATCGGCCATGGTCTTGCCGCTGGCCTCGAATGCATCGATGGCATCGAGCGCCATCTGTGCCTTCTCGGTCGCGGCCTTGCTTACGCCCAGCGCCGCGCGATAGGCATCGGCAAGTGCCGAGGTATCGGCCTGGCCGCGCGCCACGCGCACGTCGTCCATACCGCCCGGCAGCTGGCTCGAGAGCTCCAGCAGCTCGCGCACCAGGCCCTTGATGGTGGTGCCGGCGCCAAAGGGGCCGCCCTCGCCCGCCATGGGATACCAGGCGTAGAGGGCCTTGAGCGATGCCGCGAGCTCGGGGGCGCCATCGGGCGCCGTCGCGCGGGCCAGCACATGCTCAACAGCCTGGTCCATAAGCTCGTCGGTATCGGTGAGCACCGTGAACTCGGGGTCGATGCCCAGCTCCAGCGCATGCGCGCGCAGGATGCGCGAACACATGCCGTGAATGGTCGAGATCCACGCATCGTCGACGGTCAGAGCCTCCTCGTCCATGCCCTCGTCGATGAGCGCGCGGCGCACGCGGTCACGGATCTCGGCCGCGGCATCTTTGGTAAAGGTAATGGCGAGCACCTGGTCCAGATGCTCAACGAACGGACCAGACTCGGGCGAGAGCGCGTAGACGATGCGGCGCGTAAGGGTAAAGGTCTTGCCCGAACCGGCGCCCGCCGAGACAAACAGCGGACGGTCGAGCGTTTTGACGATCCGCAGCTGTTGCGGCATCAAAGTCGAAAGATCCATGGTCTACACGTCCCTCCTTACAAACGTTCCTTCGTGGTTATACGAGCAGCGCGCATGCGCGGCCTGAGCCGACATCGGGTCGACGGCGGCAACGTTGCCCGCCTCGAGCTCGCGCAGGCGCTCGGCGATGCCGGCCTCCACACGATCGAGCAGGGCGTCGAAGTCCATGCTGCCGCCCTCGCCCGGAAAGCCCTTCTTGAGGCCCGGGATGCGACCGTCGCCGCGCTCTTCCTCGAGCAGCTCGGCACTCGCGGCGCCTCGCAGCGCCGGCTTGCCGCCCTTGGTCGAAAAGTAGAGCGCCGCGCGGGTGTCCAAATCCAGCGCCCGGCGCATGGCCTGCGCGTAGATGAGCGTTTGGGTATGGGGCGGCAACCAGCGCGGATCGTCGATGGGCGCCGTACCCGATTCCTCGTCGCGCACCGTGGGGTCGGCGAGCTTAAACTCCTCAACGCCCGTGCGATGCTTGTAGTCGATCACCACGGCACGATTCTCGGCATCCACGTCAACGCGGTCGATGCGCCCACCGAGCGGCCAACCGGCATACTCGACCTGGAGCTCGTTGAACGCAAACTCCAGGTAGCGCGGCGCGAAGGGCGCGAGCGCCTCGGACTCGTAGGCGAGCACGCCCTCCAGTTGCGGCAAGATCTCGGCCGCCTGGCGCTCCTCCACTGGAGAGAGCGGCACCAGCGGGCCCTCGGTACCGCGCTTGCCGGCGTGCTCGGCCAGGGTCTCGGCAAAGACCTCGTGCAGCAGCTCCTTCGCGCGCGGCAGATTCATGGGCGTCACGCGCTCCATGCCCTCCTGCGGAAGACGTGCATGCAAGTGCTCCAGCACGTCATGGACAAAGTTGCCCTTCTCCATGTTGCCAAAGCCCGCATCGATGGACTGAGGTTTGACGCGATACGAGACGAACCAGCACAGCGGGCAGGTGGAATAGGCCTCGATCTGCGAGGCGGACGTCAGGCGCGGCACGAGCGGCGCGTCCTCGCCCTCGCCATCGCGACGACGCAGGACCAAATACGGCACGGCCTCGGCACTCAGATGCTGAGGGGCTTCACAGGTCACGCGCTCGCGCTTGAGACCTTCGCCTGCCGCGGGATCGAAGTCCTTTACGATATCACCCTCACCCACGCACTTCGCCTTGTCGGCGCCAGCGGCTTTAGCGTCACCAGCGGTCTTAGCGTCGTCAGCGATCTTAGCGCCGTCAGCCTCGGCATGCGCCCGCAACTCGGTCCACACGGCAGCCGGATAGCACTCGCGCGCCTGGCGATCGTGGGTCACGCGGGCGAGCACAACGGGGCCGCGCGCGGCCTGCATCGCGCGGCCAAAGCGCACGCGCAACAAGGCGGCGGGCTCAAGCGTCACACCGCTGCGCCCCAGCTCGGCCGTCAGCGTGGCCAGCGGTCCCTCCTCGTGTGAGAGCGGATAACTGTCCAGATCGACGTCGGCAAACAGCACGGCATCGTAGCTATCGGGGCGCAGGGCTGCCGCATCGGTAAGCGACGCAAAGCGCACCTGGGCGCGCGGCGCGCGGTCGACCTCATAGGTCTCGTAATCGTATGCGGTGCTGCGCTTGTCCACCTTGGTACGAACGTCGTCGAGCACGGGCACGGTCGCGGCCTGCGACACGTCGAGCGCGCGGGCGCCATTCATAAGGATGTCGATGGCGTGGCGCAGCAGGGCCACCTCCGCCTGGCGACGGGCTTGGCCATCTAAGCTGCCCAGCGAACGATCGGGCAACGCCTCGGCAACGGCAAGCATGGCCTTGAGCGCCGTCACGGGCTTGTCACGCCACAGCGCCTGGAACACGTCCGAAACCACACACGGCACGTTCTTAAACCAGTTCTCGTCGCTCGCCGCCTTGCGCGCGCCCCTCACCTGACCCTGGACGCTCTGCAGCAGGCCCTTAACGCCCGCGATAGTCTTGCTGCGCGAGAGACGCATATTCTTATCGAAGGTACGGGCATTGACGGCATCAGCGCCCGAAAGCGGACTGTAGATCCAGTCGGTAAGCTCCGGCGCGGGCCACCACTCGGTCTTTGACGCCATACCCTCATCGGCGGCCTTCATGCGCTCAATCAGGCCGGCAAGCGCCGCAAACTGCCTGCCCGCAATGGATTGGGAAAACGCCGTGAACTCAACCGTCTCGGCAGCGATATGACGAGCCGCCAGACGAGAGGCGAGCTCACCGAACAGCTGGGGTGCCCGAGCAGAAACAACGAGCACGCGCACGGGGTCGGCGGGCGTTGCAGTAGTTTTATCGGCCTTGGACTCCTTGTGCGATTTCACCAACTTATCGATGGCGTCCGCATAAGCATGGGCGCGGGCATGGGGGCCGGCGACCTCAATAAAGGCAGGCTGAGCGGCGGTCCCGCAAGCGGCATCAGACGCGCCGACACCCTCCCCCAGCGGCCCGACCTCAAACAGCACACCGCGGGCATCAAATGCCGTGGCAAGCTCCTCGCGCATCGCCGCCTGCTCGCGGGCAAGCAGCACGACGACCTCTCCCCCATTGTTCGCCACGGCAGACAGCAGCTCGAGCAGACCGTGCGTAAACGACGTGATACCGCGCACGCATACGGCGCGGGCGCACGCCGGCAGGCTATCGGCCAGGGCACCGGCCATAATGTCAGCCGCCTCGCAGGGCTCGACCATATCTCGACGGTCCAAACCGCCCGCGTAGGCACGCAAAAGCTCGAACACACGAGCCTCGGCATCGCTTTTTGGCTCAGGCTGGCAATTGTTGCCACGGCATCGTTCGGCACCCGTCCCCGCCACACCCGGCAACACGTCGCGGGCCATGCGCGCGAGCATGCGCACTGTACCCTGGCTGCGTGAGAGCGGCTGTAGGTCGGCATCATCAAGACGCGTGACCATGTCCGAGAACAGCATCTGGCGTTGCAGGTTGTCGACGAAACCGCGCCCGTCACCCAATAGCTCCCAAAGCGAACGAAGCCACGATGTGGGCGTCTTGTAGTCGATACCCAGTGAAACCCCGGCTTCCGCCACATCATGACGGCACAGGTCGAGCTCGGCAAACGTAGGTGCCAGCAGCACGGCACGCCCGTGGCGGGCAATAAGGTCGGCAAGCAACGCCGACTCGGCATCGCTCAAATCCGTGCCGGCATTGGTGGTATAGATTCGAACAGGCATGGTCCTCCGCTCAAACTGTTCGCAATAATCAATGTATCCATCCTACCCGCCCAAGCGGACAGATTTGCCCCACGCCAACAGATTTGATCCCTTGGGGACGGAGGAAAACGGATCACCGAGGGGGTCTGTCTAACCCGGTGATCCGTTTTCCTCCGTCCCCAAGGGATCAAAAAACCGCCCCCGGAGGAGCGGTTTTGCACAATTCGTTTTTGGCGCGGCTTACTCGCCATCCTCCAGCTTAATGAGGATCTTGCGATAGCCACCGTACTCGCCGTTGAGCGCCTTGGACACACGGCTCACCGTGGTGGACGAAGCGCCGGTACGGGCCTGAACCTCGACATAGGGCTCGCCCTCGTCCAGGTAACGCGCGACCTGCAGACGCTGCGATAGATCGCAAATCTCGCGCGGCGTGCAGATATCGGTCAAAAACGCTTGGATATCCTTCTCGTCGTCCAAAAGGCTAAATGCGTGGACCAGCTGCTTGACATCAGGCTTGTCAAACATGTTCTCGATATTCATCGATCACCGCCAAACCCGCCAAAAGGCATCGAAGTTGATACTGACATCGGGCATCGCTCGCCCGTTCTATGCAATAGGGCAACGCCTGTGGCTTTTGCCCGTAGCAGTGTAGCACACCACCAAACTAAAGCGACAAGACTCTCTGCCAGCGGCGCGTTTTTTAGGACGAACGCCGGTTTGAAACCGAATGCGCACGCAAGCTCCACGAATATCTGAGACAATGGGCGCCCAAACAGGGCCGTGCCCGCGCATCTATCCGAGTTGCAAAGGCATGTGCCTCTCACGCCTCTTTGCCACGTCTTGCGCAAGAAAGGATTCACACCATGCGCTTTATGCTTAACTGGCTCTTTACCTCAATCGCCATCGCGATCGCAACGTTTCTCGTCCCCGGCATTCAGCCCTTCGGCATGGCCGACGCCTGGGTGTGTTTTGCCTTCGTGGGACTGTTCCTCAACATAGTCGACTCGCTCGTAAAGCCGTTCCTGACGGTCATCTCGCTGCCGCTCACTATTATCACGCTTGGTATTTTTCAGCTTGTGGTCAACAGCTTTATGCTCGAGCTGGCCAGCTACCTGTCGGTCAATCTGCTGGGCGCGGGTATCTCCATTGCCAGCTTTGGATCGGCCTTTATGGGCAGCATCCTGGTATCCATCATGCGCAGCATTCTCGACAGCGTCGCCAGGAACTAAAGCGACCGGATTCGGACCGCCACAACACACCTAAAGAAGGCCGTCCATCGCAACGATGGGCGACCTTGTCATTTGTCGAGCCTCAGAGGGCAAGAAAATCCGGCATTTCTGCCCCGTCCCCCAATGGCAGGTGGGACTAGATGACGTAGTCGTAGCCCTCGTTGGGGGCAACGAGCGCATCGAGCGTCACACCGTCGAGGTAGTCGTTGATGAGCTTGTCCAGGTTCTTCCACACGTCGAGCGTGGGGCACTCGTCCGAACGCGAGCAGCCCTTGCAGTCGCCGTCCAGGCATGCGACCGGTGCCAGGCTGCCTTCGGTCAGGCGCAAGATCTCGCCCACCGTGTACTGCTCGGGCGGGCGCGTGAGCACGTAGCCGCCGCCCTTGCCGCGCATGCCCGAGAGCATATTGGCGCGGACGAGCGTAGCCAAGATGTTCTCCAGATACTTCTCCGAAATCCCCTGACGCGCGGCGATCTCTTTGAGGGGAATGCGGCCGGCCGCCTGGTGCTCGGCCAGGTCGACCATAACGCGCAGGGCATATCTGCCCTTTGTGGAAACCAACATATATATTGCTGCCTTTCGGTCTTTTAATTCGTAGAAATTCTAGCCGAAAAATTGGTTTTGAAAATACCTATTCCCGTCAAGCTGGTTAATCGACTCGTAATAATCTTCTATTTCCTATTGCGTTACTAGGCTTTAGTGCCTACTATGCTTGCCAACAGCAAAAAGAACAACCCATAAGGTTTATGGGTTTGGCTGTTACACACACCGTGAAAACACACAGTATCCAGTCATTTGAACACTTTGGAGGTTCACCATGAGCAATGTTTATACGTCCATCGATCAGCTTATCGGCCACACCCCGCTTCTGGAGCTCACTCACTTTGAGGCCGATGAGGACCT
>URWZ01000036.1 GCA_900551625.1 uncultured Collinsella sp. | reverse complement strand
CTACACACTGCATATCGTCGGCAGCGTCAGATGTGTATAAGAGACAGGAACTGACGGATGGCACGGCCGATCGTACGGCCCATCTGCGGGAGCTTATCCGGGCCAAACAGCAAAAAGCCGAAGACCACGATGATCGCGAGCTCACCCTCTCCAATACCAAACACACATACCTCCAAGGCTCGATGTGAGTCGAGCCCGCACCGCGCCATTCGGCCGGAACTCGTCTATTCATTCGGTCAAGTATAGCGCCCGGACGCCAAAACGTCCGAGCGCATCACAAACATATGCCAAACGGCACGCCCTTTTGGGGGCAAAGATTATGCCGCCGTGATCGAAATCTCCTGGTCGACGCCCAGCAGCTGAACCACGCGCATCACCGGGGGCTGCACATTGGTGCAGCTAAAGCGCTTGCCGTGGTCGACCGCGTGGTGCGCGGCGCCCACGAGCACGCCAATGCCCGTCGAGTCGATGTAGCTCACCTGGGCAAAATCGAGCTCAACGGCCTCAGTGGGCTGCTCGAGCGCCAGGTCGATGGCATTGCGCAGGCTATCGGCGTTAGAGATATCGATCTCGCCGGTTACCTTAATGGTGTAGGTCTCCGGCGTGGGGTTGGTGGAAATACCCAAATCCATGTATACGCTCCTTTACGTATCGAAAGTGCGGATAGTACTGGGCGCGGACTTGCGGGGCCCTAGGCGTTAGGCGCGCTCGGCACGAGCAAGCTCGGCAGCGACAAGCTTAACGGCCAGCACCAGCACGTCGAGCGCGGCCTCCAGGTCATCGACCGTGGGATAGCTCGGCGCGATGCGGATGTTGGTGTCGCGCGGATCCTTGCCATAAGGCCAGGTAGCACCAGCCGGCGTAAGCTTGACGCCCAGGTCGGCACAAAGCGCTGCGACCTTCTGGGCCGAGCCCTCGGGACCATCGAAGCTTACAAAGTAGCCGCCGCGGGGGTGCGTCCAGGTGGCACAGCCCGTATCGCCCAGGCCCTCGGTGAGCTTGCGCTCAACGGCCTCAAAGCGCGGGCGCAGGAACTCGGCATGCTTTTTCATGTGCTCCTTGACCGCCTCGATGGTGGGAAGGAAGCGCACGTGGCGCAGCTGGTTGAGCTTATCGGCGCTGATAAGGCCGGCCTTCAGGCGCTTGGAGAACTCCGCGATGACCGCGGGGCTCGCACCGATGAAGCCGATGCCGGCGCCCGGGAAGGTAATCTTGGACGTCGAGGCAAAAGCCACCACGCGGTCCTCGGTGCCCGCCGCGCGAGCGAGGTCGAAGATATTGGCGAGCTCGTCGGTCTCGTCGTACAGGTCGTGCACGCAGTAGGCGTTGTCCCAGAAGATGCGAAAATCGGGCGCGGCCGTGGGCATCTCGACCAGGCGACGCACGGTGTCCTCGCTAAAGGTGATGCCCGTGGGGTTGGAATACTTGGGCACGCACCAGATGCCCTTGATGGAGTCGTCGGCGGCAACCAGACGCTCGACCTCGTCCATGTCGGGGCCGTTGTCGGTCATCGCGACGGGAACGTTCTCGATACCCAGGTCGGCGGTGATGCCAAAGTGACGGTCGTAGCCGGGAACAGGGCACAGGAACTTGACTTTCTTGCCGTCGTGCGCGGCCTCGTAAGCCTCCCAAGGCTCGCTGCCGCACGAACCGCAGCGCCAAAACATGCCGGCGATATCGTGCTCGATCAGAAGGCTCGACGAACCCAGTACGAGCGTCTGCTCGGCAGGGCAACCCAGGAACTCCCCCGCCAGCTTGCGCGCCGAGGGAATGCCCTCAAAGCAACCGTAGTTTGAGCAGTCGACGTTGCCGTCGTGCAGATCGGCATCGGCATTGAGGATATCGAGCATGGGTCGAGAGATGTCCACCTGGGAGGGCGACGGCTTGCCGCGGGCCATGTCGAGCGCCAGGCCCTTGGCCTTGACCTCGGCGACCTCGGCTTTGAGCACCTCGATGGCGGCATCGAGTTCGGTGGTTTCCATCTTCTGGTAGATCGTCTGCATGGGTGCGACCTTTCGCGAAGCGGGACGTTGCAGTTCGTCTAAGTATAGACCGCCACCGCCGCAACGGTATGAAGCCGTGATAGATTAAGTTCATCGCAATGATTTACGAATCGCCGCGCATGCCGGCGTGGGGCGCCCAAGGAGGCACTATGGAGTACGGATCGTTTCAGGCCGAGGAATTCGGCGACCTGCAGCGCCTGGTCGACGGACTGTTTTACGACCGCCACGCCATCGACCGCCTGGATCTGATCGTACAAGCCGAAATCTTGGACCTGGCGCCCGATCTCATGGAAATCGTCAACCTGCTACCGCCCGGCTATTACGACCGCCAGTCACTTTGCGACCAGCTCAACTCCGCCTTGGCCGCCCACGGCTGGGGCGCCGTCTACGGCACCGTGGAATAAACCTAGTCATTTAAGAACGTCCCCATTGACTAAAACGCCGCTTGTGATGGTGTCCACAGGCGGCGTTTTCAAACTTGTATATGCTTTTACTTGTCTTTGGGCGCGGGGTGTTTGCAGACCACGCTCATGTAGATCATACCGAGCACGGCAGCGGTGACCGAACCGGCAAGAATAGCGGCCTTGGCAGCCAGGACCTCGAACTGGGCCGTCGGGAAGGCGAGGCCGCTGATGAGGATCGACATGGTGAAGCCGATGCCGCCCAGAATGCCCACACCGGCGATCATGTGCCAGTTGACGTTGCGCGGCAACTGGCAAGCCTTGAGCTTAACCAGGGCGAACGTCATGCCAAAGATGCCGATCGGCTTGCCCAGCAGCATGCCAAAGTACACGCCGAGCGTCACCGGGTCGGTGAGCAGCGTGCTCATGTCCACGCCCACCAGGCGAACCTGCGCGTTGACGAACGCGAAGATTGGCAGGATCACAAAGTTGACCGGCGTGGAGATCAAGCGCTCCATGCGGATGAGCGGAGGGGTGACGCGGTGCATGACGCGCTCGACCTTGGTGGTCGAAACGGTAAAGTCGTGCTGGCCCAGGATGTGCGCCTCGTCGTCGTAGCGGTCGTCGAGCAACGGCAGGCACTCGCCCAGCCAATCGGTAAGGCTATCGAGCTTAACGCCGCACTTAGCCGGAATAGTAAAGGCCAGGATGACGCCGGCGAGCGTGGCATGCACGCCGCTCTTGAACATGCAGAACCACAGCAGCAGGCCCAGCACCGAGTACGGGGCGAGGCGGTAGTGCTGCGTCTTGTTGAGCCACACGAGCGCGCAGGTCACAAGCGCGGCAGCGCCCAGCCAAAACGGGTTGGGGCTCTGGCCGTAAAAGATGGCAATGGCGGCGATAGAGATCAGGTCGTCGGCGATGGCGAGCGTCGAGAAGAACACGCGCACGCCGTTGGGCACGCGATTGCCCAAAAGCGACAGCACGCCCAGCGCAAAGGCAATATCGGTTGCCATGGGGATAGCCCAACCGTTGTGCGCGCCGGCATGGTTAAAGATGAGGTAGATGCAGGCGGGAACGACGACGCCGCCCACGGCCGCCAGCATGGGAAGCATGGCCTGACGCGGGTTCTTGAGCTCGCCGACCGTCATCTCATACTTGAGCTCAATGCCCACCAGCAAAAAGAAGATCGCCATGAGGAAGTCGTTGACGAAAAGCTCAACGGTGAGACCGGCCGTAAGGTTACCCAGACCCACATACAGCGGGGTCTCCAGAAAGTGATGGATGGCCTCGTAGGCATCGGTATTGGCGCAGATGACGGCGGCGATGGCGGCGATCACCATGACGGCGGCGGAAATCGTGCCGTTCTCGGCGATGCGCTCCCAGATATCGTGACGTTCAAAGCGCTTGCGCTCACGAACGTTGAACAGCTGCTCAGTTGCTGCCATGGGCGGCTCCTTTCACGGGAAAGCTCCCGTCTTAAAAAAGCACGGCCCGCCCAAGTGGCGGCGCCGCGCTCTAACGTATTACGCTTGCATCTAGCCTACCCTGCGCGACAAGCACGCAGGCGTGGCCGAAAAGCGGAACCACAGGTTGAACATTATTTGCTCAACGGCACGGGCACGCCTGTCCAAGAGACGGCGCGACGCCGCGCACAAAAAACGACCGGAGCGCGGGGCGTCCGCGATCCGGTCGTGGCGTTTGGTCAACTAAACCTAGCAGGCGGCCATGATGGGGGCAGCGACCTGCTTCTTACGGGAGAGGACGCCCGGCATCCAGACGCCGTCGTGCTCGTCGGCAATGCCCAGGCCCTTCTGAGCGGCCTCGGTCTCGCCCTCGAGCAGCACCTGCGAGCCCTCCTCCATAATGTCGGTGATGCACAGGACGATGCCGTCGGCATCCTTCTCGGCGGCGTAGGCGCGCATGGCCTCGCGGATCTCGTCGATCATGCCGAGCGCACGGCTCTTATCGACGGTCTCGTATTGGCCGATGAGCAGCTTCTTGCCGGCGGGCTCGAACATCTTGATGTCGTTGCCGACCATCTCGGCTGCGGTGAAGGAGCCGGACGGACGGGTAAGGAAGACCTCCATGCCAAACTTGACCGGATCGACGCCCACCTGCTCGCCGAGCTTGGCGGCGACGGCGCGGTCGACATCGGTGGTGGTGGGGCTCTTGAGCATAAGCGTGTCGGTCATCATGGCCGAGAGCAGCAGCTTGGCCTGGACGTCGGAAAGCTCAACGCCGAGCACGCCGGCGAGCTTGGTGACGATGGTGCAGCTGGAGCCCCAGGGCAGGCAGATGTAGTGCAGCGGGCCGGCGGTCTCGAAGTCGCCGATGCGGTGATGGTCAACGACGCCAAAGACCGTGGCGTCCTTAAGGCCGGCGACAGACTGGGCAGACTCGTTGTGGTCGGTGAGGACGACGAGCTGACCGGCCTCGACGGAATCAATCACGCGGGGCTCGGCAATGCCGGCGTCGGCGAGCAGCTTGGCGGACTCTGCCGGAAGCTGACCAAGGGCGCAGGCCTCGTAGGTGTTGCCGGCATACTCAACCTGGTTGAGCAGTTGGGACAGGACGACGGCGCTCATGATGGCGTCGTTATCGGGGTTCTGGTGACCAAAGACAAGAACGTTTGCCATGGATATCCTCCACTTAATATATGTACTTGGACGTAGCTATGGTAGCACGCTGGCGCCGAGCCTTCTGAGACGGAAGGGCCGCGGCACAATTTGGGGCAAGTGTCGGGGCGAAGTCTGTCCCCTTTGTACCAGCTATTTGCCGGCGGCGCGCAGGGCTACGTAGGCGGCACCGATGATGCCGGCGTCGTTTCCGAGCGAAGCGACCTTAATGGGCGTCTCGCGCGAGGCAGAGAGCGCGTATTGCTTAAAGTGCTCGCGAACCTTGTCGAGGTAGACATCGGCCGAGGCGGAGGCGCCGCCGCCGATGAGGAACATCTCGGGATCGACCACGTTGGCGATAAGCGCCAGTGCACGACCGAGATAGTCGGCCATGGTATCGGCCGCGGCCAGCGCAAGCTTGTCGCCCTCGCAGCAGGCTTGGAACACGTCCTTGGAATCGGAGGGGCCGGTGAGCTCGATGGGATCGACGCCCGCTTTCTTGCACTCGGCAAGGTAGTTGCTCACCACGCCGGTGGCGCTGGAATACTGCTCCAGGTGGCCATGGCCGCCGCAGCCGCAGGTGCGCTCCTCAGCCGGGTTCAGGCACATGTGGCCAATCTCGCCGCCAGCACCCACAACGCCCGACACCACGTCGCCGTTGACGATAACGCCGCCGCCCACGCCGGTGCCGATGGTGACCATCACCACATTCTGCACGCCCTTGGCAGAACCGAGCCAGGCCTCGCCCATGGCAGCGGCGTTGGCATCGTTCTCGTACTTAACGACCGCGTCGGGACAGTGCTCCTGAATGGCGATCCTCAGCTTGGGCAGGTTAATGGCAATGTTGGCCTTGACCTTGGCATCGCCCGACGCCGGAATGGGGCACGGAACGGCCAGGCCAATGCCCGCCACAAAGGCACGCGGAATCTGAGCCTTGGCGACCACCTGGTCGATAGCCTCGGTCACCGCGGCAAAGCCCGCGGCGTCAACGATGGGAGGCGTAGGCACGCTGGCCTTGGCAAGCAGGTTGCCGTCTTCGTCGAACAGACCTTCCTTAACCGAAGTGCCGCCGACGTCGATGCCGATGTAGTACTGCTTAGGTTCCATGGGAGCCCACCTTTCTCGTTTAAACATTGCCTGTATGGTACCGCTCCCAAGGCAAAAACCTACCAAAAAGGGACAGGTTTGTTTTGGCAGGTTTTATCTGGGGTAACGCAATTGGCCGCCCAACAGACCGCGCAAGACCATCCCCAAAAATCAAAACCACCCCTAAAAGGGGTGGTTTGCTCTTAGGGTATAACCCTTGGATTTCCGGCACGCGTCTAAAGGCGCCGGCCCTCACGGGATTCGGGCCGCACTGCAGATTGACCCGTGACGGGCCGGTCAAACCGGCGCTATTTACGCCCCGGCCCCCTATCGAAGGGGTCCTCGTACTCCTTGACGCTCAGCCGGTCGATCGCGATGTCGGCCTTCTCCTGCTCCCGGATGTACTTCGCAATGGCGGCCTCGTTCAGGCCGACGGTGGACACGTAGTAGCCCTCGGCCCAGAACTTCCCGTTGCCGAACTTGTACTTCATGTTCGCGTGCTTGTCGAATACCATCAGCGAGCTCTTCCCCTTCAGGCAGCCCATCACGCTCGATACGCCGTACTTCGGCGGTATCGCCAGCAGCATGCGGACGTGGTCGGGCATCAGGTGCCCCTCGATGATCTCTATCCCCTTGTACTGGCAGAGCTTCCTGAAGATCTCCCCGAGGTCGGACCTTATTTGGTTGTAGATGACTTTGCGCCTATACTTCGGCGTGAACACGACGTGGTACTTGCACATCCACTTCGTGTGCGACAGGCTGTAGGCCTTCTGGGCCATACGCCACCACCGCCCTCTCGACTCGGATTCCTTGCGGCCTGAACAATCGCAAGTGTCCGGCGAGGGGGCGGCTTTGTAAAGCCGTTTGGCCCCACCCGCATAGCGGGTGGTTTCTGATGCGGCGCGCTACGCGCCCCGCACAGGCTAAAGCCCGTAAAATAAAGGCGCCGGGAGGCGGAGGCTCCCGGCGCCCGTCAAAGGGACTATGTTGTCTGTTGGACCGCACGGTCCGTCGCGGCGATAACGCCGACTAGGCCTGAAGTGCCTGCAGCTGCTTGTGAACCTCGATGAGCTCCGTCGCCATGACGCGCATGGTCTCGGTGCCGGCCATCTGGTCCTCGGCATGCAGCAAAATCAACGGGGCCTCGCCGTTACGCTCGCCGTTGGCCTCCTTCTTCAGAAGCCCCATGTGAACATCGTGGCCACCGTTATAGGCCTCGTCGCCCTGCTTGATAAGCTCCTCGGCGGCGTCAAAATCGCCCTCCTTGGCCTTTTGCACGGCATTGATGTACATGCTCTTGGCGGTACCGACGTAGCTGATGATCTCAAAGCAGGTCATCTGCAGTTCGTTCATATCCTCCATGCAGTGCACCTAGCCCATCACGCTGACGCAGTGGTCGATGATGCCGGCAGCGTTCATGCGGCCGTAGTCGACCATGTTGATAACCTCGACCGGGAAGCGGCCGGCGGCCTCCTTCTCAAAATCGCCCTTGGTGTAGCCGATCTGCGGACCAAGCAGCAACATGTCGCACTCGTCCAGGTGATCGTGGGCCTCGTTCATGGGACGAGCCTCGACCTCAATATCCAGACCACGGTTTGCAACCTCGGCCTGCATCTTCTGGACCAGCAGGCTCGTGGACATACCGGCATTGCAGCAGAGCATGATCTTCTTCATGGTTTCCTCCTTATAACTGCGCGGCGCGCAGACGACAACTGGTTTTATTCCTTGCGGCTATTGTGCCCACCCCCCTGCATCTTTACACAAGGGAGAGAGCTGCGGGCACCGGCACCGCGTACCGGCGCCCGCAAAGGTGAAAGGGACGAACGTTAGGCGTTCTACTCGGCGAAAGCCTCCTGCTTGGCGATTGCCTTCTCGGAAATCTTCATAAAGGGCAGGTAGACGGCCATGCCAATGACAATCTCGATAGCCTGCCACACGCCGGCGCGCCAGTCAAAGCCCGTAGCGAGCAGGGCATTGATGACGGGAGGCATGGTCCAGGGCACCTGGGCGATGCAGGGGCTGATGATGCCTGCGCAGGTAAGGCCATAGGTGATGCCGATGAACAGATCGGGAAGAAGAACGAACGGGATCATGAGCGGCAGGTTGTACACGATGGGGTAACCGTAGATAACCGGCTCGTTGATGTTGAACAGACCAGGCAGGATAGCCATCTTGGAAACGGTCTCGGAAGCCTTGTTCTTGGAGAACAGGAGCGTGTCGAGCAGGAGCATGAGGGTGCAGCCCGAGCCGCCGATGAGGGCGAAGCTGTTAACGATCTGCATGTTCATGTAGTGATCGGGCTGGATGGTGCCACCGGCGGCAAAGGTAGCCATGTTGTCGACGATGAGCATGGTCAGGATCGGCTCGACGGTAGCGCCAGAGATGGTGGACTGGTGAATACCGACGCAGAACAGCAGGTTAGCAAGGGTGTAGATGAGGATAACAGCCCACGGACCGGCGTTCATGATGCTCTTGAGCGGGTTGGAGATGCACGTGGAGATGATGGTGCACAGATCGGTGCCGGCGCACACGGCGAGCAGGGCTGCGGCAAGAGCGAAGACCGCGAGGTTAAGCAGCATCGGAATCATGACGTTGAAGGAGTTGGAGACCGCGGGAGGCACGCCCTCGCCCAGCTTAACCTTGAGCTTCTCGACGCCAGAAATCTTGATGAAGAGCGAGACGGAAAGCAGGGCGATGATAATAGCCGAGAACAGACCGTTGGTGCCGGTGTTGGCAGTCGAAAGGGCGCCCGTGACCTCGGCGGAGGTGATCTTGTCGGTGAGCAGTGGGCTCGTGGCGGCAAGCGAGGCGGTGATCTGCTGCGGCATCATGATGACGAAGGCAGAGATGGCGACGACCACGCAAGCGAGCGGGTTATCGAAACGCTTGTTCTTGGCGAGGCTGTAGCCAATCAATCCGGCCAAGATAATGGCAGAGACGTTGAGGGTGCCCAGCGTAATTGCCGAGCCCCACGTCTGAAGGTTGGCAAGGCCCGCCGCATCGAGCGGGAACAGAGGGAACACGACGTTGTTAATAAGAACCGCGATACCCGCAAGGATATAGAGCGGCGTGATGGTCGCGAAGGCGTCACGCAGGGAACGCAGGTGAACCTGGTTTCCCACCTTCGCAGAGACCTCGGCAAACTTGTCGAGGAAGCTCTTTCCGTTGTCACTGGCCATGATTGCTCCTAACTTTCAAATCCGGCCTTTTCCTATGCGCACGGTGGTCTGTCGCCCTCTGCCACCAGATGTGCCATGTGTTGCGCGCGGCGGCGCGCGGTCTGGGCGTTCGCCCGGTCGCTAATCAACCACGTGGGTCGTGGCGACCTGTTTGAGCCAGGCCGCCGACTTCTTAAGGCGGCGCTTGTAGCCGTCCATGAGATCGACCTCGACAAAGCCGTAACGATTCTTAAAGGCATTGGCCCAAGACCAGTTATCGATGACGGCCCAGTAGTGATAGCCCCGGCACTTGGCGCCCTCGTCGATGGCCTTGGCCACCCACTCCAGGTGCTGACGTACAAAGTCGACGCGGTAGTCATCCTGGATGGTTCCTTCGGCGTCACGGTTCTTGTATTCGTCCATGATGCCGATGCCGTTCTCGGAAACGAACCACTCAAGATCGGGGTAGTTCTTAGCGCAGTCCATGCCAAAGTCGTAGAGGCCCTGCGGGTAGATCTCCCAGCCGCGGCTCTCGTTCATAACGGCGTCGGGCCATACGTACTCGTCGGCAAAGTGCGGCAGGCCGTACTGGTCGACCTTGCTCGCCGGCGCCTGAACACGCGTGGGGTGGTAGTAGTTGCAGCCGAGCCAGTCGACAACACCCTGCTTGAGGATCTCTTGGTCGCCGGCGCGGAACGGGAGCTTAACGCCGCCCTCGGCCAGGCTGTCGAGCACGTCGGCAGGAAGCTCGCCCTTGGTGATGAGGTCGAGCCACCAGCGGTTGTTGATGCCGCTGGTCATGCGCACGGCCTCGAGGTCCGCCTCGCTGGGGTTCTCCTTGGTGTAGACCGGGGTAAAGCAGTTGATCATGCCGATCTTGGCATCGGCGCGAATAGCGCCCTCGTCATAGGCGCGACGATAGTTGGCCACGGCCAGCGCGTGCGCCAGCGAGATGTGATACTGCACGGTGCGGGCGCGGTTGAAGTCGTGGAACTGCGGGAACCACACGCCCTCCTGATAGCGCTGCTCGGGCTCGACGATGGGCTCGTTAAAGGTGAACCAGTACTTAATCTCCTGGCCAAACTCGTGGAAGGCGACGTCGGCGTAATGTGCGTAAGCCTCGACAACCTCACGGCTCTCCCAGCCGCCACGGTTAAAGAGGTAGGTGGGCATGTCAAAGTGGTACAAGTTGACAAACGGCTCCAAGCCGGCTTCGCGAGAGGCGCGGAACAACTCGTGATACCACGCGGCACCTTCCTCGTTGAGGTTGCCGTCGGCATCGAGCAGACGGCTCCACTGGATGGAAGTGCGATAGGTATCCAGACCCAAGTCCTTCAAAATGCGAAGGTCTTCCTGGTACTTGGCCATAAAGTCATTGCCGGCGTAAGAGCCAACGCGGTTGTAGAACGAACCCAGATCCTGGATGGACCAGGTGTCCCACAGGTTCTCGAGCTTGCCGCCCTGGTTCCACTGACCCTCAGTCTGCGGGCCGGACATAGCAGCGCCAAAGAAGAAGTCGTTGGGCAGCTGATACTGTGCCATCAAAGTCCTCGCTTTCGTGTTCTAGAGCTTCCGGTTGGAGACGGGTTTGCTTTGGCAGGTTATCCGGCGCGGGCGCGCACCGGCCATACCGATATCCAACCCGCCAAAACAAAACCGTCCCCAAACCTGTCTCTTATACACATCTCCGAGCCCACGAGACGCTACGCTATCTCGT
>URWZ01000035.1 GCA_900551625.1 uncultured Collinsella sp. | reverse complement strand
ATCTGTAACAATAAGCCTGCTTTTAGGGGCCTATCTGTTACAGACTGAGACAAACTGGCAGAGTGGCCTTCTGCTCCGCTCAAACCGCTACAAAGGGGACAGGCCCCGTTGTAGCGGTTTTTGTTTTAGGCAGAGGGGAAGGCTTTGGTGAGACCGGCGCGCGTCTGCGTGTCGGTCTTTTGGTAGATAGAGCTCAGGTGGCGCTGCACCATGCGCATCGAGATACCGAGCTCCTCGGCGACCTGCTTGAGCGGGCGTTCATCCTGGGTCACGGCTATGAGCACGTCGACTTCGCGCGGGGTGAGAGCGTGGTTGGCGATGAAGGCCTGGCGTTGCTCCTCGATGGTGGGGGCGGCGAGTGCTTCTTCTGCCAGCTGCTCGCGCTCGCGCTCCTGCTCGGTTTGGGGCAGGCGGAACAGGCCCGCGGCTACAAACGCCACACTCGCCGCCACAAGCAGCATGAGCGCACCGATCATGATGAGGGCAACGTTGCCCGAGGTCACGAGGGCAAGCGAGATGCCCGATGTAGTGAATGCACATACATTGTTGGCGGCGCGCCCCATGCCGGCCCAGAGGGCGGGTGCATGCATGCGCGGTGCCAGCTGTGTAAAGGTGGCGGTAAAGAACGTGACAAAAAAGCCCGAGCTCAGGTAAAAGACGACAAGGCCTAGGTTGGGATCGGCGCCGGCTTCCACGGCCAAGATCGAGATGGTGGAAAGTGCCGTGACGCCGAGCATGATGAGACCCATGTAGCGACGTTCGGCAAGATCAAAGATAAGACCGGCGGCAAGGCCGCTTGCCGCCAAAAAGAGGCGCGGCCAAGTCTGCACGGCAATGGTGCCATGAGCGTTGGAGAGCGTGACCACGTTGTCGAGGGTCGAGAACAAGCAGGCAAGAATCATGACGAGCGCGATGCTCCAACATGCCTGCTTGGCGAGGGCGCGTGAGGGCTCGGCAAAGGGGTTGACGGTGGGATTGGGACTCTCGGCAGCCTTTAGGGGAACGACGCTGAGGGCGGATATGGCGATAGTCGCTGCGCCAAGGACGATGAGCTCTGCGATACCGCCGCAATTGAGCAGGTTGACGGCGAACTGCATCAGGATGCCCGCGGCATAGGCTGCTCCCGCACCGGTGGCGAGCTTGGGATCGTCTTGGAATGCCGTCGCGAAGGCGTGGTGAGCGGCGGCACCCAGCAGGCCGAGTCCAAGGAATGCCACGCAGCCCAGAATCTCGAGCGCAAGCGGGTCCGTGGGGGACTGGATCTGGGTCAATCCCAGGATGGCGATGGGAACGGCGGCGCTGACAACTGCCTGGGGCTGGCCTTTGCGTTGGGCGAGACCGAGCAGTGGTGCATATCCGATAAAGCCGATGACGCTGGCGCCAAGGATAAAGCCCTGCGCAAGCACAACGCGTTCGGCACCGGCGAGCAGCCCGACGTTGACGTCGAAGCGAAACTCGGCGGCAAGGAAGGCGAAGGTGAAGAGTGCGAGTGCCAGAAGCGCGTTGATTTTAGACCTGCTCAGGTTCAAGGACGGTCCTTTGGGTGGACGAATAATCGTGTCCTCGATTGTAGCGTTCCCGGGACGAGTGTGGCGATGGCGAAATCATATTGAATTAAACCGCAGGTAGAGGCCTAGGTTCACATCTACGAACCTAGGCATATGGAGTCATTTGGCACATCTTGGTGGTACAGGACCACCACAAAGGGGACAGGCACCTTTGTGGTGGTATATCCCTACGACCAAGGAGGCCGTTATGAACGCAAGTCACTTTGACAAGCAAGCTCAACGTGAGTCCACCTGCTCGCTGGTTCACGGTACCTGGCGTTGTGTGGGTGCCAAAATAGCTTGCGCCGGCGCGTGTGCGCTTATGGTCGGTCAGTTGCTGCTGCCGAGCGTGGCGCTGGCGACGGAATGCGCCGATCCCGCCGTTGGGACGGATGAGGTTGCCGCGGCTCCGGTGACGCCGACGGTTGCGGAGGATACGGCTGCAACGACCGCACCAGCTGCTTCGACCGCGCCTGCAACCGATGCTGCTCCGGCGGCGCAAGCCACCGTTGAGCCTCAGCAGACAATCCCAGCCGATGCCGCCAATGAGTCTAGCGGTGCTGCGCTCGCTGGGCAAAACGCTTCTGGCGACGACAACGCCGCCATGCCGGCGAGCAACGCCATCATGCCCTGCGGTGTGACCGATGTTGTTGGCGGCAGCGACGTTAGGGTCAATACGACCGTGGTTCCCCGCTACACGGACTGCGCGCTTCCGAGCAATGTCACACTCGAAAAGGGCCAGTCGTATACCTATGATTTTCCCGATGTTGAGGGCGGCATTCCAGAAACGCTTGCGAGCGAAGTTGTCGAGGTTAAGTACTACAGGGCCGATGCCGCTTCGGGCACTCTGGTCGAAGTTCAGGATGCGTCCATGTCCGACGTGACGGCTCGCTTCGAACCCGTTGGCAATCACATGAGGCTGACGCTGACCTTTACGGGTGGCGCGGCAGGCGGCTCGTATCGACTCACGCGCAATGAGGCTCTCTATATTGGCACGGCACTGGAGTATACCGGAACTGACTATGAAGGCAGCTCGACTATCCTCAACGAAACCAGGTACGATTATTACCTCCGCTACGTCATCAATAGCGAAATTACGCTCGTTGCGTCAGAAAACGAAGCCCTCCATAACCTGGACGTCAACGACGTGAAGACCGACTACGCGCCCGGCGAGGCGCCACGCGCGACCGCGACGATCCCCGCTGCCGATGCCGACAAGTACGAGATCGCCTACGAGTGCTGGGAGGAAATGGAGCTCGATATGGAATCCGGGGAGTCGGTACCCGTTGCCTTCTGGTATTCCGACCCCGCCAAGTATCCGACGGGCGCGAGGAGGATCGAGCACTTCGAAGAGGGCAAGTTCTACATGTACTCCGTTGAGCTGAGGCTCAAGGGCGACAATACCGTGGCCGATGACTGCAATATGAACGTCAACGGTCGTTGGGTGCACCACATCAAGACCGACAACGGCGTCTTTGCGCCAATCGCTGGCAATATGCTGTGCGAACAGCCAATCGACGAATGGCGTGCCATCGACGTTATCGAGATCAACGGCGCCACGACCACCTTCAAGGCGGGCGATAGGCCGGTCTTTACGGCGAATGTTCCGACGGGCTCCAACTCCCTTCCTCAGTGTGAGTTCTGGACGGGTAGCGACGGCAGCGAAGTGAACTCCGTGGATTTCTGGGATCAGAACATCACGAATCACATCGACGTCTTTAAGCCTGGCGTGACCTATCGCTACGGCATCTACCTCAAGTCCGCGCGCGGCTTCTACTTTACGCCCGACACCAAGCTGGTGATCAACGGCCAGGAGTGCGGCTACCAGGTCGCGGATAGCGTATCCGATGAGGACAGCGGCTGGATCTACACCCTGTGGCTCAACACCGATCTGACCTTTACGCCTGAAGCCACGTCGACTCCCGATCCGCAGCCTACGCCGGATCCCAAGCCGACGCCGCAGCCTGGGGTGAAGCCCGAGACCAAACCCTCGGCCAAGCCGGCTACGACCACCACGGTGAGCAAGACGGTTGAGAAAACCACGCAGGCCAAGAAGGGCGATGCTGTCCTGGCTATCACGGGGGATACCACCGCGATGACGGTCGCCGCCCTAGGCATCGCCGGCGCAACCGTAGCCGCCGCCGGCCTCGCCGCGACCAAGCGCCGCAAGCGTTAGAGCTGGGTGACGGCTCTCATTCTCGGCCTCAGTAAAATCTCAATCTGTAACACCAAACTGCCCAAAACGGCTCTAGATGTTACAGATTGAGATGAACCGAATGGCCGACAACCTAACGTCTCGATCTGTAACACCAGGCGGGGAATTTGACCTCTAACTGTTACAGATTGAGACAAACTGGCTGGCCAAGTTCAGAACCGCCACAAAGGTGCCTGTCCCCTTTGTGGTGGTTTGCGCAGGTAGAACGGTAGGTTCGTATATATGAACCTACCGTTCGCTTTGTTTTTGGACGACGATTACGCTGGATGACTTTTGGTTTGCAGGAAAGGAACGACCATGAGGTGGACTACTGTTCGAGCGCTTTGCCGCCGCCTGACCGTTGCCGCGGTGACCCTCACCATGGTGACGGGCTCGTTGCCTGTGGGCGCGTTTGCTGAGGCCCTCAACACCGACGGCACTTTTGTGCAGACGGATAACGGCCAAGCGGACGACGCCGCTTCCGCCGATTCGGCTGACGCCCAAACGTCAGACTCTGCTTCCGCCGACCCCGCGCCCGATGCCGGCGCCGCCGACCCCACAGTGCTCGATAGCGGTGATACCCCTACGCCCCCGCCCTCCGAGATTGCATCGGCGGCGGGCCTAACGGGCGCCGGGCAGACCGAGAGCACACCTGCGGGTACGCTCGCCACCGATCTTGTCGAGGGCAAGGAACTCGCCGAGCAGCAGAAGCAGGAGGAGACCGCCGAAGCCGAAGCAACCTGGAATGAGGATCTTGGGCTCTGGATGACCTCGAAGGGCGCCACGGGCGTAAAGGACGAATACGACGATGGCTACGTGGCCGGCGAGCAGACCCCCGCGCAGTACTACTTCTCGATTGATAGCCTCACCAACGAAATTTCTATCGAGTATGGCGACGCGGGCATTACCACGTTGGAGGTGCCCTCGACCATCGACGACAAAAATGTCGTAAGCCTTACGGGTATGGGAAGCGCTGCGCTCACATCGATCACCTTCGCCCCTAATTCGCATGTCCGCTCGGTTGGAGGCTTGGGCGGCAGCAGCATCAAAGAGATCGCACTGCCCGATTCGGTCGAGGAGCTCAAGAGCTATGCATTCTACAAAAGCAAGACGCTCCAAACGGTAACCTGGCCCAACAACGCGGCCTTTACCACGATTCCCGAGCAGGCCTTTAAGGAATGTGAACAACTTGACGACAAGGTGGTGGCAACGCTGCCGCCTTCGGTCAAAACTATCGACTATCTTGCATTCGCCTATTGCGGCGTGCCACAGTTCTATGTCTCGGACACAACAGTGCTCACCTTTACGCAGATCAATGTGCCGGGCACGGTGGAGCGGATTGAGCGCTATGCCTTTGACGGGTGCTCGCATGTGTCGTCGGTGACGATTGGCGATGGTGTCAAATCTATCGGGGCGCTCGCGTTCGCCTCTCTTGATCCTGCGATTGCCGGCAAAGAGATTGTGCTACCCAAAAGCGTGGAAATGATAGAGTGGGGAGCTTTTGAGAACACGAGATACGGAAACGAGACGAACCATAATGCCGTTGCCCTGCGCGTGATGAACCCCGATCTTCAGTTTGGTGAGGCGGGCTATCCGGGCGACTATAATGAGCGCGTGACAATCGATGGCGTAACGTATGCGATTCCCTTTGGTGAAGGCCAGACCATCTATGCCTATGCGACCGATTCGGCTGGCAACCCCTCGATGGTCAAAAAGCTTGCCGATGCCGTGGCCGATCGCAAGGACTCCGTCGATTCCTCGAAGCCTGCCTACACGTTTGAGTGGATGGGCGAGGCGGCCCAGGTGACGGGCAAACTTCCCCAGAGCGCGGCGGCCGTGCTCTTGCAGGCGGGGCAGTCCACGCCGTTGACGGTTGGCGATGACGGCAGCTTTACAGCGGACGCTCTCTCCAAGACAGCAGCCACCCTGCGCATTTCGCTCAGCGGTTACTATGACATGGTGCTGGCGCGCCCGGGCGACCAGATGACGGGCACATGGAATATCGGAGAGATTAAGGCGGAGGACTTTACCAAGATTCCGGCTTCGCGCGCGATTGAACTTAATGTGGGCTATCTTGAACCGATTGTGGGCCAGGATAAGACCGAACGCATTGAGCTCGATAGTCTCGATAACATCGATCTGACGGTGAAGAGCGGCGGCAAGACGCTTAAGCCTGCCAAGGGTGACAAAGAAAACGACTTCCGTATCCAGGGCACAGCACTCGTGGTGTCGCAGGCCATTGCCGACGCGGACCAGGATCTGGAGATAACGCTCGAGCCCAAAGACAGCCTCAGGCTGGGTGGGGCGACGGCGACGGTGAAGCCTTCGGCCGGCAAGGTCGATATCGACTTGAAGCCTTGGGGTACGGCGACGGTCACGACCAAGGGCGACTACCAGGGAGCCAACCGCGTGCTGGTGTTCCGTACGTCCGACGGCAAGCTGGTCGCCGACGGTGTCACCTATTTGATGGGTTACGAAGACGATGACACCACGCCTATCATGAAGGCCGAGACGCCGCGCCTTAAGGCCGGTTCGTACACCATCGTCGCCTTTAACAAGACGAGCTACGACATCCAAGCGACGAGCTATTCCACGTTTAGCCGCCTAGGGCTGACCGTGGGTAAGCATATCGCGCAAAAGCAGGTGAAGATTGAGGACGGCAAACAGCTCGACGTGACGCTCGACGTCCCCACGTTTGACGTGGAGACGTATCGTGCCGAGCGTGGGCTGACGGCGGGCTCGGTTATCGCTGATTCGTCCGCGGTCGTTGGCGCGGAGACCGAGCTGCGCATTCATTACGAGCTCAAGGACAGCCAGGCTGCCAAGATTGAGATTCCTCTGGCCAAGGATGCCGTCGAGGATGTGTCCGCAGGCGCTCGCGAAGCCGGCGCCAGCTCCGATGCCATGTGGGCTGCCACAACTTGGGAGGGCGACAACCTCGTTCTCGATATGAAGAAAAGTGCGGGCGCCGATGTGTTTGTGCGCTTTAAGCCTAAGGCCGCGGGCATCTATGCCGTCTCGCCGCTTATTACGCTGGGCGAGGTGACATTGCCGCTGGGAAGCACCACACTCGAGGTTAGCGGATCGCGCATCGAGGTCGACAACACCGACGTTCACAGCCTGCTGGGCAATGTGGCCTACGTTTATGCAGCGCCGGGCAAGAGCGTGCAGCTCACCGTGGGGACGGGCTCGTCGGCTGCAAAGTACACCGGCAAGACCAATAAACTCGGCCGTGCCAAGATTGAATACGAACTGCCGCAGGATACGCTTGCCGCCGAGCGTGTGACGCTCGAAGCGCGCGTGGGCTCGACCGATGTCGCCGCCGCTGCCGCAGAGGTGACGGCTCGCAATTATGTGCGCTATGTTCCGGGTGCTTCGGTCTGGAACTTTGATGTGACGTATCGTGGCGGTACGCAAAACTTGGTCAAGGACGGCAAGGACACCGGCAAGAGCCTGTGGACCTTCCATCATCTGCCACAAAAGAAGAACGCCTACTGGACCTTTGACATCACGCTCGAGGTGGGAAACGAAGAGGCCGCCGACACGCTCGACCTGTACGTGGACTGCGTGGATGGCAAGACGGTGACGATTCCTCTGACTCAAAAGTCGCGCGAGGGCACCCGTGTGCGCTATGTGGCGGAGTATGTGGACGAGGGATATCTCAAGCTGCTCGACGAGTTTAACAAGGCGAATGACTCGACCTATGTGAACTGCGGCAACTTTGAGCAGATCTTTATGCCGCAGACCTACCGCATCTCCAATGCTCAGCTTATGACCATGCTGAGTTTTGACGCCAACGCTTCGGCCAAAAAGCATTCCGCCGCGGCCGAGGAGCGCCAGCAGGAGTTCTCGAATGCTGTGCGGCAGTGGCACGAGTATATGATGGATAACTCGTTTAATGATGTCGATGAGGCCTTTAACGACGCGATTGACCAGATGGTCGCCGATGCGTTTGCCGAGGAGGACGAGGACGGTAAAGAGGACGAAGCCCAAGGTGGAGCTGCCCGTAAGGCTCGTCGCGCCCCTGCCGCCAGCGACGGCGAGGGCGATGATGCTGGCAACGACGAGGCCGCGCAGTTTGCGGCTGAGCTCAAGGCCGCGGTCGGCGGGTCGGCGGCGCTGCTGACCCAGCAGGGCGACAGCTATGGCGTCAATGTGGACAAGATGATCTTTGAGGATGCTTACGGCACCAGCGAGGATTGGTATCAGGAACTCGCGGCGGCCCAGGGCGCGAACGCTGCGGATGCGGCCGCCATCAAGGAGCTCGTCGACCATGCATCGCGAGCGGAGTTTATTGCCCAGCAGGCCGAGGATCTGGTGGGCCAGTCGATGGGTATCGGCCAGCTCAACCAATACGGAAGCTGGAATGACGCAACCGCTGCGGCGCTCAACAAGTGTGCGGGCATTAAGGCCAGCGAGTACAACGGCCAGTCGACGAGCGGGTTTAACGATTTGGGCCAGGCGCTCGGCAGCTCGCTGAGCTACAAGGCGGCTGACGACGATACCGTCAAGGGCTTTAAGGTCGCCGCGCCCGATGGCGAGCAGACGGCCTATATCGAGTCGGAATTTATCGAGAACTCCAATAACAACAAGAACCAGGCGCTTCTGTTTAACTCGATCGCCATGCAGTGCGACATTCTGGACGACCTGTACGACAACTGGAATGTGGTCCATAGCCTCAACAACTCCAAGGTGCGCGGATGGCTCATGGCCTGGAAGCTCAACGGCGACGTGAGCGCCCATATGAAGCTCATCCGCACGATCCGTTCGCTCAAGAGCTATAAGATCGAGTGCGAGATGTTCGGACAGGTCTTTAAGACCGATGCGTGGAAGGCGGCCGGCCAGGCGTTTCCCGCGGCGACCCAGGGTATCGGCATCTTTACCGGCATTTACGGCGTGAACGATGCCAGCAAGAACTGGGAGAACGTGAACGTCCGTATGCAGAAGGTGAAGGGCGAGCGCGAGGGCTATGAGCTTCAG
Organism: uncultured Collinsella sp.; assembly: GCA_900551625.1. Classification (GTDB taxonomy): domain Bacteria; phylum Actinomycetota; class Coriobacteriia; order Coriobacteriales; family Coriobacteriaceae; genus Collinsella. The sequence continues at coordinate 2,354 of URWZ01000035.1, read as the reverse complement.
CATACGCGCTTGCTTGCCAAGCCCGAGAAGACCGAGGACGACTGGAAGTGCATTTACGCGCTGCGTGACGCCATGGAGAAGGCGCGTGCGTTTGAGGATCTGCTGTATCGCCAGCTCTGCCACGACAGCACCGATGTGGCGGTGGGCTCCATTATGACAATCGCCGGCGTGCTGACGGCCGGTTCGGCGGGTACCGTGGTGGGCGCCGCCTATGATGCAGCTTCGACCAGCGTAGGTTCGGAGCGCGCGATTAAGCTGACCAATGCCGAATGTGCCTACGATGTTGCCTGCGAGCAGGTGGAGCGCGCGTGCCAGAATCGCATTACGGTCAACTGGGGCGAGCTGACCGATGCCGAGGTCTACAAGGCCAACAAGGACGGCTTGATCTCGGACGAGAAGATGCAGTCGATTTTTGAGGCGCGTTATCGCAATGTGGCCGCCAAGGCTGCACCCGACCCTGCGGGCGTGGTGTACGAGGGCCTACTGTCCAATACGGTTGAAGGCGCGACGGTTGAGCTGTGGAGCGCCGACGATGCGGCCGGTACCAATGCAGTGCGTTGGGATGCCGAGGAGTATGAGCAGGACAATCCGCTTGCAACGGGTGCGGACGGTGCGTACAACTGGAATACGCCGACCGGCTGGTATCAGGTGCGCGTGACCAAGGACGGGTATGAGGAGGCGCGTTCGGCTTGGCTGCGCGTGCCGCCGATTCAGACTGAGGTGAACATTGGCTTGGTGTCGACGGCGGCGCCCGAGGTGGTTTCGGCCCATGCCTATACCGATTGCGTCGAGGTTGAGTTTGCGCAGTATATGGATGCGAGTGACGATACCCTGGCCGCATTGTGTGTGCAGGGCTTGGGCGACGTGACGTATGCGTGGCTCGACAAGCAGGACGATTCCAATGGCAAGCCGCTGTCGCGCGTGCTGCGTATTCGCTATGCCGATGCGTGTGAGGCGGGCTCAACGGTGGCGTTTGAGCTCGACGGTGCTCGCAACTACGCCGGCACGGCCATGGCGCGCCGGGCAAGTGGCGAGCTTGTCGTGGGCGTTCGTGCCGACAAGCTCAAGCTCAACGTGGAGCAGGCCGTGACCATGCTTGATGGCGGTGACTTTGAGCTGGTGGCACACGTGACCGATAAGGCGGGCAAGCCGTTTGCGGGTGCCAAGGTTAGTGTTGGGCTGGAGTCCTCGGCTATCTGCTCTGTCGATGCCACCCAGGCCGTGACGGGCGAGGACGGTGCGGCGACGTTTGTGCTGCATGGTGCTCTGCCCGGTTTGACGACGTTGACGGCGACGGTGGATGACACGGCGCTGTCCAAGCAGGTCGACGTTCGCGTGTCTGCCGAGGCAGTGCGACCGGCGCGACCGGTGGCGACGATTGGTGCGACGACGTTTGGTGCATGGTCGCCCAAGGAGAACTACATTACGGTGCCCAAGGGCACGAAGCTGGAGCTTTCGGCCGAGGATGGCACGACGATTTGGTACACCACCAACGACACCTGCCCCTGCCGTGACGAAGGCCGCGTAAAGTACACCGAGCCTATTGCGCTCGATAGCAACATGTATGTGCGCATTGCGGCACAGCGCCCTGGCATGTCGTACAGCGAGTATTCCGAGCGTCTGAACATTACGATTACTGTGACCGATGAGGCGGTGCCTGAGCCGACGCCCGATCCGGACCCGACGCCCGAGCCGACGCCTGACGGCGGCGAGCAGGGTGGCGGTACGGATGGCTCTGGTGGCGCCGGGGTCCCTGCGGGCAGTTCGACTTCGACGACGACCACGGTGACGATGGACAAGTCCAAGGGTAAGGGCGAGAACGGCAAGAAGTCCGGCGGCACGGAGCTTGCCAGCACGGGTGACTCCGCCGCGATGACGGTCGCTGCTCTGAGCATCGCCGGCGCAACCGTTGCCGCGGCCGGCATCGCTGCGACCAAGCGCCGCAAGCGCTAAGTTTTGGCGACAGCGCCCATCCTCGGCTTTAGCAAAATCTCAATCTGTAACACCAAGCCAGATATTTGGGTTCCAGGTGTTACAGATTGAGATGAACTGTTCAGCCGCCAACCTAACGTCTCGATCTGTAACACATAGCGAGGAATTTGGCCTCTAACTGTTACAGATTGAGATAAAGAGGCGGATGTTCGCGCAATGTCTCAATCTGTAACAACTACGGGACTCAACGTGGCCCACCTGTTACAGATCGAGACAAACCGACCAGCCAGGCTCCAAACCACCACAAAGGTGCCTGTCCCCTTTGCGGTGGTAGGGCGGCCGGTATAGAAAAAGTCCCCGCCGGGCGTGAACTGCACCCCAAAACTTGGACGGCTTAAATAAAAACTACGCCGCAAGGGACT
>URWZ01000034.1 GCA_900551625.1 uncultured Collinsella sp. | reverse complement strand
ATAAGAGACAGCGCTAAGGCAGCGTTCGCTTCGGTCCAGGACAAGCCGTTCCCCGATGATGTCTTTACGGCCCCCGAGCTTCGTTGGGCTGTGATCGGGTGCGGCGTTATCGCCAACCAGATGGCCCAGTCTCTCGCTCTTGCCGGCCGCAAGCTTGCGGGCGTCGCCAACCGCACACTGTCCAAGGCTCAAGCTTTTGCCGATCAGTATGGCATCGAGAAGGTCTATGACACGGTCGAGGACCTCTATGCCGATCCGAACATCGACGCGATCTATATCACCACGCCGCATAACACGCATATCACCTACCTGCGCGCCGCTCTGAGAGCTGGCAAGCACGTGCTCTGCGAGAAGGCCATTACCCTCAACTCTGCCGAGCTCGACGAGGCCCGTGCCATTGCCGACGAGCACAACGTGGTCCTCATGGACGCCACTACGGTGCTCCACATGCCCTTGTATCAGGAGCTGCGCCGCCGCATGGATGCCGGCGAGTTTGGCCGCATGAACCTCGCTCAGCTCAACTTTGGCAGCTATAAGGAGTACGGCGATCTGACCAACCGCTTCTATAACCGCAACCTCGCCGGCGGCGCTATGCTCGACATTGGCGTCTATGCGCTTTCCGTTATGCGCCTCTTTATGGCAAGCCAGCCCGCTGAGGTCGTTTCGCTGGGCAACACCTGTGAGACCGGTGTCGACGTTGCGGGCGGCATCGTCTGCCGTAATGCTGAGCAACAGCTGGGTGTTGTGAGCCTTACGCTTCACTCCAAGCAGCCCAAGCGCTCGGTCATCAGCTTTGACAAGTGCTATATCGAGGTCAACGAGTATCCGCGTGCCGATCACGCGACCATCGTGTGGACTGCGGACGGCCACCGCGAGGAGGTCCACGCGGGCACCGAGGCTTACGCCCTTTGCTATGAGATGGCCGATCTTGAGAAGGCCGTTGCCGGCGACGACTCCAAGCGCGAGCTGCTGGAATATGCTTCTGATGTTATGGAGCTTATGACCAAGCTTCGCGCCGACTGGGGAGTCGTGTACCCCGAGGAGGAGTAAACGATGCTAGCGGAAGATAGGCTCAATGCGATTGTGTCGATGGTGCAGCAGGCTGGCTCGGTTACTGTGCCGGAGCTTGCTGAGGCCTTGGGCGTGACGGCGTCCACCATTCGGCGCGACCTTCAGACGCTCGATCGAGCACACCGCATCGCCAAGGTCCACGGCGGAGCGACGAGTCTTGAGCGCGCGCACGTGACGCGTGACCTAACGCTCAACGAGCGCAGCGACCTCCATAACGACGACAAGGAGCGTATCTGCGCCCGTGCGGCGGCGCTTGTGGAGCCCGAGAGCTTTGTATACATCGACTCGGGCTCGACGACGCTCAAGCTCATCGAGCATCTTCCACACCTTGAAGGTGTCACCTATGTGACCGATTCCGTGCTCCATGCTCAGCGCCTCGCTTTGCGCGGCATGCGCACCGTAGTGCTGGGCGGCGAGCTCAAACCCGAGACCGAGGCGCTCGTTGGCCCCGATGCCCTGGCAACCCTAGACCGCTACAACTTCAATTGTGGCTTTTGGGGTTCTAATGGCATTGCCGCCGAGCAGGGCTTCACAGCACCCGATATCGAGGAGGCGCAAGTAAAGCGTATCTCGATGCGCCATACGGCCAAACGCTTCGTAATCTCGGACGCCAGCAAATTTGGCATGGTGGCGCCCGTCAAGTTCGCGGACTTCCGCGACGCAACGATTATTACTGCGGGCGAGGTTCCCGCCAAGTACCGGGCAATGGACAACGTCATCACGGTCTAACAGCAGGGGGCTAAGGCCAAAACCACCACGAAGGTGCCTGTCCCCATTGTGGTGGTTAGTAACGAAAACCGAGTAGTTTTCTCAATAGAAAAGCGGCAACGTCCATCACGGGCGTTGCCGCTTTCGTTGTCTGCCGGTTTGTCTAAGTCTGTAACAACTGGACCGTTAAAAGTGGGCTAGATGTTACAGATTGAGATACTTCCGAACCTTGCCGTCCCTTTGTCTCGATCTGTAACATCTGGGACTGATTTTGCCGAGTTACTGTTACAGATTGAGATTTTTCCCTTGAGGGGGATTCGAATGTCTCGATCTGTAACAGATAGACCAGAAAATGGGCTCTAACTGTTACAGATCGAGACGTTTTGGGACCGCGACTGAGCCATTGCGGCAAAACCACCACAAAGGTGCCTGTCCCCATTGTGGAGGTTTAGGGCTCCCAGGGGCAGGGGGCTTCGATGTGGATGTGCTCGCCGGTAACGGGATGCGTAAAGGACACACTGTGGGCGTGGAGCATCAGGCCGCAGGGGCGCGGCGTGCCGTACAGGTCGTCGCCCACCAGCGGATGGTGCTCGCTGGCCAGATGCACGCGAATCTGATGCTTGCGGCCGGTGAGCAGCTCGACATCGATATACGAGCGCGTGGGCAGGCCACGACGGCTCTTAAGACGCTTGAGCACCTTCACGCGCGTTTGAGACGGCTTGCCGCTGGCGCCGACGCGCATCTTGCGACTGTCGTGGCGGTCGCGGGCGATGGGCTTGTCGATGAGCTTTTCGTTCCAGTCGATCTTGCCCTCGGCGAGCGCCAGGTAGTGCTTTCCGAATGCGTGGTCGATGACCATCTGGTCAAAGGCGGGCTGCGTCTGCTTGTCGAGCGAAAACAGCACTACGCCGGTGGTGTCGCGGTCCAGGCGGTTGAGCGGTTGCATGTCGGTCGCGGCAAAGCCGTCGCCCATGGCCAACAGCAGGTCGCTGGCGTAGTCGGTAAGCGTGCGCTCGCCGGTGCCGTCGCCGTGGACGATCATGCCGGCGGGCTTGTCGATGGCCATGAGCCAGGCGTCGCAGTAGAGGACTTGAGGTTCTTCGTTCACGTGTAAGCCTTTCGGTTAGCTAATTCCCACAAACATGCAGCCCGAGGTCGCGCCGCGCAGGCGGGCAGCGGGCTTGCGACCTGCCTGCGCGGCCTCAATGGCGCGGCGGACACGAGCGACGGCACGGCCAACATCATCGGCCTCGAGCAAGGTTCCGTCGACCATGAGACGACGCACGCCGGCATCGAGCAGCTGCGGAACTTGCGGTGTGAGGTCGATGGGGTAGGCGTCGTACAAGCGCGAGCGGCCGTGGATATCGGTACGCACGGGCATGACCTTGCCATCGATATTCTTGAGCGACAGCTTGCGGGCGCGCAGGCGGCAATTGGCGCAATCGTGGATACAACCGTTGGCAACCTGCAGGATGCAGTGCTCGCTCGTCATAACGCGCGGGCGGCCGAAAACGGTGATGCCCAGGGCTGCGGGCGCGGAGGTGCCAAGCGAGATAATCTCGTCGAGCGTAATCTCGGGCGAGAGCCAAAAAGCGCCGGCCCCGCGCTCGGCGAGTGCCTCCATGCAAGGCGTGTTGTGCACGGGCAGGCAGGATCGAATTTCGGCCGTGGCGCCAACCTGGGCGGCCAGGGCAAGCTCAGAGATGTTACCGACAGCGATGGTGGCCCCAGCCTGTATCCACGAATCGACGCGCTCGTGGTCGACGGCGCGGCAGACCTCGTCGAGTACGGGCACGATGCCCTGCTCAAACGCATCGGCGGGGGAGAGCCCGGCCGCATCGAGCGCGTCGGTGGTCATGTAGATGCGCGTTGCACCCTCCACGCGCGCTGCCTCGGCGGCCTCGAGCGAGGTGACAGTGGCGCAGATTTGCGGCTCATCGCGGTAATGCTCGGGCGCGGGGCGGGAATTACTGGTGACAATCGCCGGCAGCTCTAGCGTACGGGCGCGCTCCTCGTAGGGTGCCAGAATGGCCTCTTCCAGCGCTTTGCAGGCGGCGGCACGCACCTTGTGCACGGCGGAGAAGCCCATGCCACAGCCTTCATCGAGCGCCACGTCAAAGCTCGCAGCCTCAAAGGGCGAGGAGCCCATGCGGCCCACATGCTCCACCAGATCGGCCGCCTCGACGGCGCGAGTCTTGGCGGCCTCGACAGTAAAGCCGCTGGCGGTGGCGGTGAGCGCGGGGTCGTCGCAGCAGGTGAGCGTCACGGTAAACGGCTCGCCCAGACGCGCCATGACGGACACGTCTACGTCGCGGCGCCGCAGCACGTCGCGCTTGAGCGCAGCCCCGGCGGCGTCGATGGCGCGCTGGCTTCGAATCACGCGCACGCGGCAGCCCTCGGGCATGCTGCGAGGCACGCGGCACTCGATAACATCGCCGGCGGCGGCATCCTCGGCGGCAATGGTGGTCAGGAACTGGTCGAACTCATCGTCATGGCGAAGCTCCAGCAGGTCGCCCTTGCCCACGGGCTCAAACAGCTCAATGCGGGCGATGGCGGCGCGGCGACGGCGGTCGTCGGGCTTGAGCCCACGCACGTCGCGGTTGGCCAGGCGGCTGCCCAGCACCGTGCCCACGATCTGGCCGCGGTTGTTGGAACGCTCATAGCTCATCATCTCGTCGCCCGAGGTGCCGTCCTGATAGGCGTGCGTAAAGTCGCGGTTGAAGCAGCGCTTGAGCTGGCGCTGGCGGGCGGCTTCCTCGTCCTTGGCAACGGAGGCTCCGGATAGCATGTCGTCAATTTCGTGACGATACACATCAACGATGGAGTACACGTAATCGGGTGCCTTCATGCGGCCCTCGAGCTTGAGCGATGCGGCGCCGGCGTCATACAGACGGCGAACAAGCTGTGAGGTGTTGGTGTCACGCGGGCACAGCGCGCGCTCGCGACCGGCAGGGGAGAGCGAGCGGCCGTTCTCGTCGATCAGCTCGTAAGGCAGACGACAGGGCTGAGCGCACATGCCGCGGTTGGCCGAGCGGCCCGCCATGGCAAAGCTCGAGAGAAGGCACAGGCCCGAGTAGCAAAAGCAGATGGCGCCGTGGCTAAAGACCTCCAGGTCAACGTCGGGCGCGGCGTCGTGGATGGCGGCGATCTCGTCGATGGAGAGCTCGCGCGACAAGGTCACGCGGTCGGCGCCCTGCTCGCGGCACCAGATGGTTCCGCGGTCATCATGGATGTTCGCCTGGGTCGAGATGTGTGTTTCGATGCCGGGCATGGTGCGCTTGACCTCAAAGAACAAGCCCCAGTCCTGGATAATGAAGGCATCGGCGCCCAGCGTGGAGCAGCGATGGATGAGCTGCAGCGCGTCGCTCATCTCGGATTCCTTGATGACGATGTTGACCGTGACGTAGACGCGCGACCCGGCTAGATGTGCGGCGCGGCAGGCCTGCTCAAAGGCCTCGTCGGTAAAGTTCGTTGCCTTGCGGCGGGCGTTGAAGCTGCCCATGCCACAGTAGATGGCATCGGCGCCGGCAGCGAGTGCGGCGGCAAAGGGCTCGGGGCCTCCGGCGGGGGCCAAGAGCTCGGGCCTGCGGTTGGTGGTTCGACTGGCGGTTGCGGTCATATCCTGCCTTTCAAAATGCTCAGATACTCAAAAGTATAGTGGCGCCGTCGCGATGGGCGATGCCCGCAGCCTAAGCAGGACAAAGTCTTCAGCAGCCTCTCGGGCAAAAATGATCCGTTTTCCTCCGTCCCCAAGGGATCAGTGGGTTAGCCTTCCTTGCGGACCTTTTGCAGATAGCGGTAGACGCTGGGCTCCGAGATGCCCAGCGCGGTGGCGGCGCAGGCCACGGCGCCCTTGAGCATGAACACCCCGTTGCCGTTGAGGTGGCGAATGACGTCCACGCGGTCGCTCTGACCAAGCGACGCTACATCCAGCCCGCGCTCCCTCAGCAACTCGGAAATACTGCGGTCGATGAGCTCCTGTGTGGACTCCGAAAGGCTTTCGACCTCGATGGGGGAGGGCTCCGTGCGGACCGGCGCGGCGTCGAAGCAGGCCATAAGCTGCTGGGCCATGGCACTGATGTTGCGCACGGCCGAAAGATCGGTGTTGACGCACAGCATGCCGACGATCTCGCCGTCCTCACGGATAAAGTACGTCGCGGACTCCAACGTCTTGCCGCTGGCCCCGCGCCCCTCGCAGCCCGTAATAAACGGCAGGTCGCGATACTTGGGGTCGTGCATAATCTTGAGCGCAAGATCGGTAGCGGGGCCGCCAATCTTACGACCGCTCACGATACCGTTGCGAATATCGACGATGGCGTGGTCGGGATCCGAGAAATCATGCAGGACGATCTCGCTGTTCTTGCCAAGTATCTGCTCCAGGAAATCGACCATCGGCAAAAAGCGACGTACGGTCTCGTTCACGGGCAACTCCTTTGGGTGAAATCGGAAATGTTCATAACAATTTTTTCTCATGGTAACACGGTGCCTATTGACTCGCATATTCGCAGGTACATTGCGTAATGCAGACGAGCGGAAGGATTTTGGCGGTAAACGGTCGACCAAAAGAAAAGTTAGATGTTATTTTGACCAGACACTTTCCTGAACTGCGGAAATGTATTATCTCAGCTGAAGAATAGTCTGATAACAAAAAATTATTATTGAGAATGAGGGAAATCTTCAATGCGATATGCAACGAAGGCATAACCTCAGCCCCGCACTGCGTCACAATAGAATGTTAGATGCGAAAACAACTACTTCTAGGATTGGTGGTCAAATGGCCCAGGAGACGGTTACAAACGGCACCGAAGCCCTGTTCACTCGCGAAGGCATGCCGCCCGTTAAGGAAATGATCCCGTGTGCCCTTCAGCACGTACTGGCATCGTTTGCCGGCATCATTACCCCGGCGGTCATCATGGCCGGCGTCTACGGCTTTAATAGCCAGCAGAGCACCGACATCATTCAGGTTGCGCTCATTCTTTCGGCACTCGACACAGCCCTTCAGGCCTTCGCTCCCTTCCGTCGCATCGGCGGCGGCCTGCCCATCGTCATGGGCGTCTCGTTCGCGTTCCTGCCGGCCCTGCAGGCCATGGGTGCCTCGGGCTTTAGCTTTGGTGCGCTGCTGGGCGGCGAGATTGTCGGTGGTGCCGTCGCGGCCCTCTTTGGTCTGGCCTACAGCAAGATCAAGTGGCTGTTCCCGCCCGTCGTGACCGGTACGGTCATCTTCTCCATCGGCGTTTCGCTGTATCCCACGGCCGTCAAGTATATGGCCGGCGGTATGGGCACGCCGCTGTGGGGCACCCCGCAGGCCTGGTGCGTCGCTCTTATCACCTTCGCCGTGGTCTTTGCGCTCGCCAACTTTGGCAAGGGCACGCTCAAGCTGGGATCCGTGTTCTTTGGCATGATCGTTGGCATGATCGTTTCGATCCCCTTTGGCATGATCGATTTCTCCAGCGTCGCCACCGCTCAGGTCTTCGCCCTTCCCAAGCTCATGCCCTACGCGCTCGAGTTTGATCCCGAGGTCTGCATTACCCTCGCCGTCGTGTTCCCCATGGTTGCCATTCAGGTTATCGGTGACGTCTCCGCCGCCTGCTTGGGCTCCATCGACCGTATGCCCACCGAGCGCGAGCTCTCCGGCGCTATCGTGTCCCAGGGCATCACCTCTATGGTCGGCGGCCTGCTGGGCGGTCTTCCCACCAGCGCCCTTGGCCAGAACGTGGGCATCATCTGCTCCAACAAGGTCGTCAACAAGTGGGTCTTTGTGATCATCGCGGCCGTCTTTGCCATCGCCGGTCTGTTCCCGCAGCTCTCTGCCGTCCTTTCCGCTATCCCGCAGCCCGTCATCGGCGGCGCGACCGTCGGCGTCTTTGGCACCATCACCATGAACGGCGTGCGCATGTTCACCCGCGAGGGCCTTACGCAGCGCACTACCACCATCGTCGGTACCTCCGTCGTCTTTGGCCTGGGTATCTGGATGGCCAGCGGTTGCCTTGCCGGCGAGGGTATGCCCACCTGGGTGTCCACCGTCATCGGCTCCAATGCCGTAACCCCCACCGCCATCATGGCCATTGTCCTTAACCTGATCCTTCCGCAGACGCCGGTTGTGGCTCAGCACATCGATGCTGCCAAGGACGCTGCCGTGGATCTGGTCTTGCCCGAGAGCAAGAAGTAACCAATTCGGTGCTATTCGTCGGCGGACGCATCGCCTCGTCCGCCGACGTCATGCAGTGCCGAGCCGCACTTCAACCGCCCCTTTTGCATACGCCGCTTGTCGAATTACGTTATAGTTAGCTATATTATAGAAAGGTATAATATAGCTAACTATAACGTAAAGGAAGGACGGCCCTGTGTTTATCGGAAGAACAGCGGAAATGTCCGAGCTCAATCGACTGTATGGCACGGACTCCTTTGAGATGCCTGTGATTTACGGCCGCCGTCGTGTGGGTAAAACGCGCCTTATCACAGAGTTCATCCAAGGCAAGAAGGCTATTTACTTTCAAGCTCGTCGTACCAATGCAGAGGCAAACCTGCACGGCTTTAGCCAGGCGATACTTGCAGGCTCGGTTGGTACTGCAGACGTGTCGTTTCGTAGTTTTGACGAGGCGTTCGATGCATTGGCCACCATGGCTCGCACGGAACGTTTGATTGTCGTGATTGACGAGTATCCCTATCTCGCCCAATCGAATCCCGAGATCAGCTCGTTGCTGCAAGACAAGATTGATCACCTGTACAAAGAGACCAAGCTCATGCTTATCCTGTGCGGGTCGTCGCTTTCGTTCATGGAAGAGCAGGTGCTGGGCTACGAGAGTCCGCTATACGGTAGGCGTACGGCCCAGTTTAAGATCGTGCCGCTCGATTTTACGACGACCCTCGACCTGTGGCAGAGCATGGGTCGCGAAGACGCTGCGGTTTGCTATGGCATGACGGGCGGCATTCCTGCATATATCGAGAAAGTCGATCCTACCGTATCGTTTAAGGACAACATCAGGCGTCTTTTTCTTACTCCTACGGGCTATCTCTTTGAGGAGCCGAGTAACCTGCTATTGCAAGAGTGCCGCAATCCCGAGCAATATGATGCGATCGTGCAAGCAATTGCTCAGGGGCGCTCGAAGATCTCGGAGATTGCGAGCTCTACGGGAATCCCTGCGAGCAACGTAAAGAGCTATGTGGATAAGCTGGCGTCGCTTGGGATTGTCGAGCGCGAGCTGCCCCTAAACGAGACGAGCAATAAGCGAGCCGTGTATCTGCTGAGCGACCAGATGTTTAGGTTCTGGTACAAGTTTGTGCCGCAGAACATTGGGCTGATTCAAAACGATATGGCCGAGATGGCGTATAAGCGCATTGAGCCGCACGTATCGGATTACATGGGTACGGTCTTTGAGCTTATATGCAGGCAATACGTGTACGAACTTGCGCGGGCGGGCCAGCTCGATGTGGTTCCGGCGAGCGTCGGGCGCTGGTGGGGGACGGATAATCGCACGCATACGCAGGAAGAAATCGACTTGATTGTCGACGATGGCGAGGGCACTGCGCTGTTTGCGGAGTGCAAATGGCGCAATGAGCCGGTGGGCGAGGATGTTCTGCAAAAGCTCGTGCATCGAAGCGAGCTCTTTAGACGGCAACGAAAAAGCTATGCGATTTTCTCGAAGCGCGGCTTTACGCAGGGATGTCGGGATACCGCGGAGAGTAGGGGAGACGTCAAGCTGATCTCGTTTGCCGAGATGTGAGGGCGGGGTAGCTCTGCTCGAGGACAAGAGCCTGTCCTCGAATTGCTGGAATGGGGCCCCTTCTTTTGTCGTGTTGGCTGCCGGCGGAATGTCGGCGGAAAGCGCGTCCCAGATTATAGCTCCAGAGTGGGATGGCCTTTCCGGATCGGCCCCTCGCGGAAAATGCATCCCGGAATGAGCGCTCAGACTGGGACGCATTTTCCGGATCGGCCTTCAAGCGGAAACTGTGTCCCAGAATCGACATGGCTTCAAGTGGAAAGCGCGTCTTAGAATACCGCGCCGGCGTTTTTGGCGGTTGTGGTGGGCAAGGGGAGCATCGCCTACACACGCGACGACGGCGTGGCGGTGATCCCCATGGCGGCACTTGGGGCGTAGTGGTTTTGCGGGCGTGCCGTGCTTCCTTTACCGAAAATCCATTTGGTAAACCAGATGCTCGCGGATAGAATAAAGTTGACGGCAGCCCAAGGGTGATAGCTGGGCAGCGCCGTTGCTTGGTCAAGAGGTCAATGCCTTAATGGCAGTGACTTGTTATGCTTCGAATGCTGCTTGAGTGCCTCGGAAAGTTCGATAAGCGCCGTGAAGAGCGAGACCAAAGCAACCAAGAGCTCTACGAGCTCTGATGGGCCCGGGATGACCGCTGATTCAAGTCACCGGGCCTAAATCTTTTTCATGCATTTGAATAGAGCGGGCGACTCTCTTGGGGCCGTCTGCATGGCGTGTGCTTGACGCATGGGCATTGCGTCCCGCTTTCATGTCCGCACGGGCGCCTATCCTTACGGCAATGTAGCCGCCTATGTAGCAAGCGGCAAGCAACGGAGAAAGGCCCTAACCGTGTCAGCTGAAAAGACGCCGGGTATCTCGGCTATCGATACGACGAACTTTGCGCGCCAGATTGTGCTGGACTTTGAGTTTGCGCCGGTGCCAAAGCAGCGCCAGCGCCGTGGACTGCGCAATGAGATTATCGAGGTCGGCGCTGTCAAGCTCGATTACCACGGCAACGTTATGGGCGAGTTCTCACAGTTTGTGCAGACGGAATTTACCGAAGGCGTTGCGTTTCCCGTCCGCGAGCTTACGGGGATATCGGCTGTGGACACCGCGATGGCCGATCCGCTCTATGTGGTGACCAAAAGGCTCAGCGATTGGATCGGTCGCTACTCCGCCCAGGTGGTTTGCTGGAGCGGGACGGACCATCGACAGCTTTTGACCGAGTGCCAGGCAAAACACGTCGACCTTTCCGCATTTCCTGCGGACTGGGCCGACCTACAGGCGTTTTACACCTCGATTATGGATGTGGGCAGCCACGGGTGCGTCTCTTCGGGTGACACGGCAACGTGGTTTGGCATCGAGTTTGATGAGTCGACGGGCCACGCCCACAGCGCCCTTGCCGATGCGCGCGTAACCGCCAAGCTGCTCAAGCAGATGATGGAGGGGGACTATCACGTGAGTCCGCACGCCCAGGAAGTCCGCCAGCGGTGGGGGATGGGCGAGCGACCCCAGACGCGCCTTTCCAGCAAGTGCCCCGAGCTGGGCGACCTGCTGCTAAAGATGAAGGCGGAGGGGAGGTAGGGGCTCTCGACTGCCACAATTGAAGCGCATTTGATAAAACTTCCGTATGCGGATAAGCTATAGGTCGATGGCCCCGGGAATGACCTCTGATTCAAGTCACCGGGGCTCAATTTATTTTTAATGCAAGCCTATGCTGGCGTTCCCGCGTGCGATGCTACTTGT
>URWZ01000033.1 GCA_900551625.1 uncultured Collinsella sp. | reverse complement strand
ACGAGATAGCGTAGCGTCTCGTGGGCTCGGAGATGTGTATAAGAGACAGGTGTCACAAAGCTGCTTGAATCGATGAAGATGGTTAAAACACGCCTTAATAAGAGCCTTGATACTTATGGCGTGCTTATGACTATGTACGATTCGCGCACATCGCTTTCGAACCAGGTTGTGGAAGAGGTTCAATCATATTTTGGCGACAAGGCATTCAAGACCTTGATTCCACGTACAGTTAAAATATCAGAAGCGCCCTCGTTCGGTGAGCCTGTAATTACCTATGCGCCGCAGAATAAGGGCGCAAAGGCGTATATGAACCTTGCTAAAGAGGTGATTAAGCGTGCCTAGTCCTAAGAAGCGCGGCGGCTTGGGTCGTGGACTCAATGCACTGGTTTCGGAAGCTGAATATGAGACTGGCGGATCTGCATCGTCAGCATCAAATGCCGCTTCGGAAACTAAACTTCCAATCGAAGACATCGTTCCGAACCCAAATCAGCCACGAATTCACTTCAACGAGACCGAGCTTCGAGAGTTGAGTGAGTCAATTCAGGAGCATGGCGTTCTTCAGCCGCTTCTTGTGCGCAAGCACGGTAATGGCTATGAGATTATCGCGGGTGAGCGCCGTTATCAGGCTTCGAAACTTGCGGGTCTTGAGGAGCTCCCCGTCATCATTAAAGATGTTGATGATGAGCAGATGCTTGCACTCGCGCTGATTGAAAACCTTCAGCGCTCTGACCTTAACCCCGTCGAAGAGGCAAAGGGATATCGACAGCTCATCGATGCGAGCGGTATGACTCAAGAAGCCTTGTCAAAGGCTGTCAGCAAGTCTCGTTCCGCAATCACGAATTCGTTGCGCTTGCTTGATCTTCCAGAGGTAGTTCAGCATATGATCTTTGAAGGCAAGCTAACTGCTGGTCATGCTCGTGCAATTCTTGCTGTTCCGTATGAAGATGCGCGCATTAATCTTGCTGAGAAGGTTGTTGCAGAGGGATTGTCTGTCCGTGCGACAGAAAATCTTGCCCCACTGTTTTCTGCTGGAGAGACGTCTAAAACACCTCGCCCTGCAACGCCTCAGTCTTTTAAGAAGGCTGCACGCGTTCTGCGTCAGGTGTTTAACACGAACGTTCGCGTCAAGAGCTCGCGCGGCAAGAATAAAATCGAGATCGAGTTTAAGGATGAGGAAGAGCTGTCTCGCATTCTTGGCGAGATGATTCAATTTGACCAGGGAGACCAGGATGAAGAATAAAGTTCTGACTGCTCTTGCTTTGGCTGCAACTGTAGCGGTTGGTGCGTTTGCGGGATTTAAGATCGCAACAGACGATGAATTGCGTGGTCGTCTGCTTCGCGGAGCGCAAGATATCGTCGATACGTCCAAAAAGAAAATGGATGTTATGACTGAGGATGTCGCTATGCGTACAGCTCAGGTAACTAAGAATCCCAAGATTAATCAAGATTGGGTTAACCATCAATGGGAAAATGTAGGCTTTTAGGTACCTAACAATTACTAGCCTTTTTTAAGGGGTTCTTGTCTGAACGCCAGAACAAGGACCCCTTATTTCTTGCGGAAAAGATGTTGAACAATCGCTCGATGCGAATTAGCGATAGATATGAAACAGCCCCGGTTGCAATTAAGCAACCGGGGCTGTTCGATGTTTCACATGAAACGTTTAGGTTGGTCTCCCCTACGCGTTCTTCTGAACCTTGAAGCGCTGCTTGAGTTGGCCGCAAGCAGCGTCGATATCGTTGCCGCGAGAGTTACGGATCGTGGTCTCAATGCCACGGGACTCAAGACGACGCTGAAGGTCTTCAACCTTATGAATCGGTGACGGTTTGAGAGGACTGCCCTCGATATCGTTGAGCTGGATCAGGTTGACGTGGCACAGCGTGCCCTCGCAGAAGTCGCAGAGCGCCTGCATCTCGGGGTTGGTGTCATTGACGCCCTCGATCATGGCGTATTCGTATGTCGGACGGCGGCCGGTCTTTTCGGTGTAGAGCTGAAGGGCCTCGTGAAGGCGCAAAAGCGTGTACTTCTTAACGCCCGGCATGAGCTTATTACGCGTGGACTGAATGGCAGAGTGCAGCGAGACGGCGAGCGTGAACTGCTCGGGAATGTCGGCAAACTTGCGAATACCAGGAATGACGCCGCTGGTGGAGACAGTGAGATGACGTGCTCCAATACCGATTCCATCGGGGTCATTAAGAATACGCAGTGCCTTGAGGACCTCGTCGTAGTTGGCGAAAGGCTCACCCTGGCCCATGAACACGACGCTCGTCGCGCGCTCACCAAAGTCGTTGGAAACATGCAGTACCTGGTCAACGATCTCTTGAGCGGTCAGTGAGCGCTTGAGGCCGTTCAGACCGGTAGCGCAAAAAGCGCAGCCCATACCACAGCCGGCTTGGGTAGATACGCAGACAGACAGCTTGTTGCGACGAGGCATGCCGACGGTCTCGACGGAGATACCGTCGTGGTACTCGAGTAGGTATTTACGAGAGCCATCCTTAGACACCTGCTTGGCGAGCTCGGTCGGCGTGTCGAAGGCAAATGCCTCCTTCAGCTGCTCGCGGAAGGCCTTGGGAAGGTTGGTCATGTCATCAAACGAACAAACGTTCTTCTCAAAAACCCATTCGATGAGCTGCTTTGCGCGAAAAGCGGGTTGGCCGAGTTCGGCGACAAGTTCGCGAATATCGTTTTGGCTCAAGTCGCGAATATCTTGAGATTTAGTCCTGGGATTCATGGAAGCCTTTCGATTTTGGGGAAAGTTAGAGGGTATCGCTACAATATGGTATCAGCTGCAGAAATTATA
Source organism: uncultured Collinsella sp. (assembly GCA_900551625.1). GTDB lineage: Bacteria > Actinomycetota > Coriobacteriia > Coriobacteriales > Coriobacteriaceae > Collinsella. The sequence continues at coordinate 8,527 of URWZ01000033.1, read as the reverse complement.
GAGGAGGAGTCTGCCCATGCCGGGTAAAAGCCTAGAGAACATGCACGTAGCGGTCTTGGCGGGCGGCCATTCCGCCGAACGCGAGATTTCGCTCAATTCTGGAAAGAATGTCGTGGTGGCACTGAAGGAGGCCGGCTACACCTCGGTGGAGCTGCTCGACACCGCCGCCGATGACTTTATGGTGACTATGGCGACCGGTGGCTTCGACGTGGCGTTTATCGCCATGCACGGCGCCGGCGGTGAGGATGGCGCCATGCAGGGGGCCATGGAGACGCTGGGTATCCCCTACACGGCGTCAGGCGTGCTCGCCAGCGCATGTGGCGCCGATAAAGAGGTTTCAAAGCTTCTGTATGCCAAGGCGGGCATCCCCATTGCCCCCGGCCTGGCGCTTGAGGCGGGCGACGAGGTCGATATCGATCGTATCGTCGAGATTTGTGGCGAGCGGTGCTTTGTAAAGCCCGCCGTCAACGGCTCCAGCTACGGCATTTCGCTCGTCCACGAGCCCTCAGAGCTGCCGGCGGCAATCGCCAAGGCTTTTGAGTACGGCGATAAAGTGCTGGTCGAAAAGTGCATCGAGGGAACCGAGATCACTGTGGGCGTGTACGGCGAGGACGACGTGCGCGCGCTGCCGATTGTGGAGATTCGCAAGCCTGAGGACTGCGAGTTCTACGACCTGGATGTAAAGTACGTCGACCCCACAGACATCCACCGCATTCCGGCGCAGATTTCGCCCGAAAACTATGCGCGTGCCCAGGAACTTGCCTGTGCGGCCCATAAGGCCATCGGCTGTCTGGGCGTTTCGCGCAGCGATTTTATCGTGAGCGAGGACGGCCCTGTCATTCTCGAGACCAACACCATTCCCGGCATGACCGATACGTCGCTGTATCCCGATGAGATTCGCCATACCGACGACATGACGTTCCCGCAGGTGTGCGACAGCCTGATCCGTATGGGTCTCCGCCGGGCGGGCGTTGCATGCTAATCGAGGACGCTGTTTCGTCGGGAACGCCGCAGTTTGTCATCGATTCCTATGCCACGCTTGCCGAGCGTGCCAAAACCCAATCGTTTGGTCTCATCGAGGAAGATGTTATCGTCCTCGATACCGAAACCACGGGTCTTTCGGTGCAGGACAATGAACTGATTGAGATCTCGGCTGCCCGTCTTTCGGGCCGCGAGATCGTCGACCGGTTCGATACCTTCGTGCACCCCAAGCAGCTGATTCCCGCCGAGATTACCGAACTCACGAGCATTACAAACGCCGATGTGGTGGATGCCCCATCGGCCGTCGATGCCGTGGCCGCTCTCGCCGATTTTGTCGGCGGCTGTCCGGTGATTGCGCATAACGCCACCTTCGACCGTTCGTTTATCGAGTCGGTCAAGGGCGGTGTCAACGTCAGCGACATCTGGATCGATTCGCTGGCACTGTCGCGCATCGCACTTCCGCGCTTGGCCTCGCACAAGCTGTCTTTTATGGCCGACTTGTTTGGGTGCGATTCGGTGTCGCATCGCGCGAACGCAGACGTTGATGCCCTGTGCGGTGTGTGGCGCGTGCTGTTGGTTGCGCTTACCGACCTGCCTTCGGGCCTTATGGCGCGCTTGGCGGACATGCACGCGGACGTGCCTTGGTCCTATCGCCCCATTTTTTCTTTTTTGGCCGGCCAGAACCCGGGTTCGATATTTTCGCTCAGCGCCGCTCGTGCCGATGTGCTCAAGGCCGATCGTGCAGACGATCGCGTTGATGCGGACGAGTTGCCGGTCCTTAAGATGCCGAGCCGTGAAGAGATCGAGGCGGATTATGCCCCCGGTGGCCTAGTCAATCGCATGTATCCCACGTACGAGCCGCGCGATGAGCAAATCGCGATGGCGCTCGAGGTCCGTGACGCGCTCGTTACGGGAACGCATCGCGTGATTGAGGCGGGGACAGGCGTCGGCAAATCGATGGCTTACCTGGTGCCTTTTGCCGAGGCCGCACGCCGCAACAACATCACGGTTGGTATCGCGACCAAATCGAATAATCTTGCCGACCAGCTTATGTACCATGAGCTGCCAAAGCTCGCCGAACAGCTGGACGGGGGCCTGTCGTTTTGTGCACTCAAGGGCTATGACCACTATCCGTGTCTACGCAAGCTCGAGCGCATGAGCCGTGGTCAGGTTGAGATCACCACCAAGCGCGATCCTGCTGACACGCTCACGGCGGTTGCGGTGATCATGGCGTATGTGTGCCAATCTGCCGATGGCGACCTCGATTCGCTCGGCATTCGCTGGCGCAGCGTCAACCGTCCCGACTTTACGACGGCTTCGCGCGAGTGTGCTCGTCGTCTGTGTCCGTTCTTCCCTGACAAATGCCTGGTCCACGGGGCGCGCCGCCGAGCGGCACATGCCGACGTGGTGGTCACCAACCATTCCCTGCTGTTCCGCAACGTGGCCGCCGAGGGAAGGATTTTGCCTCCGATTCGTCACTGGGTGGTCGACGAGGCCCATTCCATCGAGCGTGAGGCCCGTCGCCAATGGGCGCGCGTGGTTTCGGCAGATGAGTCGCGCGTGCTGTTTGAGCGCTTGGGTGGGTCGAGTGCCGGCGCGCTGAGTCAAGTTTCCCGTGACCTGGCCACTTCCGAGGGCTCCACGCTCTACCTGGGACTCACCGCCAAAGCGACGTCGACGGTTGCCCGCGCGAGCATGGCGATTGCCGATGTGTTCGATGGTGTGCGCGAGCTCGGCCGTCGCGCCCGTGGGAGCTACGATAACGCGAATCTGTGGATTGGCCCCGAGCTGCGCGAGTCGGATGACTGGCACGATTTTTTGCAGTCGGCCCATACCGCAATTGATGCGCTGGACCAGGCGGATAAAAGCGTAGACGCGCTGGTGCAGACCGTCGCCGCCGATAAGCCCGAGGTCGTTGTCGACCTAGGCGACATTTCGCGCCGTCTGCACGAGCTGGACGAGAACCTCAAACTCATCATTGAGGGTAAGGATGAGCACTATGTGTACTCGCTGCAGGTGAACCGTCGGCTGCGCGCGGGCGGGGAGTCTATGACCGCCGAGCGCATCGATATCGGCGAGGCCTTGGCGAACGAGTGGCTGCCCGAAGTGCACACGGCCATCTTCGCTTCGGCGACCATGACGGTGTCCAAGAGCTTTGAGCATTTCAACCATGCTGTCGGCCTCGATCGCATCGGTGAGTCGACATCCTCATCGCTGCACCTGGATTCGAGCTATGACTTTGACTCGAATATGGCCGTGGTCGTGGCGGGGGACATTCCCGATCCGCGCGATCGCGAGCACTATCTGTCGGCGCTCGAGCGTGTGCTGGTCGATGCCCATCTCGCCATGGGTGGATCGGTGCTCACGCTCTTCACTAACAGGCGCGACATGGAGGACCTGTATGCCCGTGTCGAGCCCAAATTGGCGCGAGCGGGCCTGGAGCTCAATTGCCAGCAGCGCAACTCGTCCCCGCGTCGCCTGCGCGATCGGTTTATCAACGAGCCGACCTCATCGCTCTTTGCGCTCAAGGCCTTTTGGGAGGGCTTTGACGCCAGCGGCGAGACACTGCGTTGCGTCATTATCCCCAAGCTGCCGTTCTCGAGCCCCACGGATCCTCTTTCGTGTGAGCGCAACCTGCGCGAAGACCGCGCCTGGGCGCGCTACTCGCTGCCCGAGGCGGTGCTCGAAGTCAAGCAGGCCGCCGGCCGTCTCATCCGCTCGTCGACTGATTGCGGTGTGCTCATCTTGGCAGATCCGCGCTTGGTGACAAAGGGCTACGGCAAGAAGTTCTTGACGTCGCTGCCCACGACTTCCTACCAGCGTATCGAGTCGGCACAGATCGGTCATTATTTGCAGCTGTGGCGTGCACGCCACGAGCGACGCCGTTAAAGCGGGCAGGTCAGGCTCTTCGCCATATCGCATAGACGCAATGCCTGGGCGGGGTCATCCAGTATGCGGATGGCTCCGCCCGCTGCGATTACCTGGCAGAACAGCCAATGCTCTGACCCATAACGCACGGTCACCGTCGCCATGTCTGCCCCGTTTGGCTCAATCGACATGATGCCGGCCCAGTCTAGGCGCTCTGCCATGTCGAGCGGCATGAGGAGTTTTGCGCTCTGCTCCGCTTGGGAAAGGGATTCGTGGAGGGACAAGGGCGCGGGCGCGTGGCGCTCCACGGAATCGTCGGTAAGGGTAAGGCCTTCGATTTTGTCCATGCGGTAGGAGCGCTGCTCATCGACTTCGACATCCCAGGCAATCAGATAGGTTTGGTCGCCATGCGTCGCGATGCGCAGGGGGTCGATGAGACGCTCACGCGGCCGTGTGTCGTCCATCGAACGGTAGATGATGCGGCATCGAACGCCGTCTTGAATCGCGCAGTTCAGCTGTTGCCAGTGCGATCCTCGGGCAACGGTATCGACGACGCGCTGGTTGTAGCCGAGTTTCTCGGGTAGGAGGGCGTGTCGGATACGCTCTGCTGCCCGAGAGTCGATTCCCATCGATTCGAGTTCGTGGTTGAGCACGGCACCTTCGGCGGCACTTAGGCGCAAGGGCAGCACACGCCCCGCATCGCCTGTCAGGATGATGCACTCGCCGTGGCGCTCGCAGATGATGCGTGCGCCCGACTCACGGTCAGCGAGGGTCGAGACGATATCGATAATTTCGTCGAGCGCCGCACCCGTGATATCAAAACGGCTGCAGATATCCCCTCGTGTCATACCGGTCTCACCGGCAGCGTAGAGGGCCTCCATGATGTCAATCGCACGCGAGAGCCTTTGCTCGCTGGTGAGTTTACGCGCGGGCATGCTCGTGCACCGTCCTTTCGATGAGGTGGTTCCACGCCAGTTTAAGTGCATCGGGGGCAATGGGTCTCATGCCGTCCATGGCGTGCTCCATGCAAAACGAGGCGGCGGCATTAAGGTCGCGCACGCCGACGGTCCAGGTCCAACCCTCTTTGGTGTGTGTGAGCTTCCCGCGACCGCGCGTAAGGCCGCTGACCATGTCGGCCTGGGCTTGCGGGGCAAACGAAAAGGTCGCCATAACGGGCTTGCAATCGGCAAAATCAAACTCGAAGAACAGGCGATCGTTCAGGTTGAAGTCGGCAGGGATGGAGTAGGCCTTCGAGGGGCGCCATGCGCGAACGATACGGTCGCAGCGAAACGTCCTGATTTCATCGGTGGCGTTGTCGAGTCCGCAAAAATACGCCACACCCTCGTGCTCAAACATGCCGTATACGCAGACGGTGCGCTCTTTTTGCTCCCCGTGCCCGTTTTGATACAAAAAGCGCAGTGCGCAGCGTTCGGCGAAAGCGCTCCACACCGCATCGACGGCGGGTAAGCGACGGGCGGGAGGCTCTTCTGCGGTCGATGCGCCGGTGAGGTAGGCGATCTTGGAGCGTATGTCTGCAAGCGGCGTGGCAAACGCGGCCGAACCGGTCGCAAGGGTCTGGTCGATAGCGTCGAGCAAGATGTCCGCGTCGTCTGCGGTGATGAGGCCACCGGCCGCAAACGTGTGCTCGCGATCGATGGTCCACGCGCTTTCTTCGGTTTCTTGGGCGCCTGCTGCGCGAACTTCCTTGATCGTGATTCCGCGTTCGAGGAGTTTTTCGCGATCGCGGCGAAACTTGCGCTTGTCCGAGTCGATATTGCCCGACCCATAGCCAAGATCGGAATCCAGGACAATCTGCTCTGTGGTCAATGGCTCGGGAGAGCTGTTGAGGACAAAGAACAGATTGAGGATGCGCTGGGCGGTCTTGTCGAAACCGGGCTCCGGCACCCCATTTTTATTCGTTACGGTTGTATCGCTTGCCGTCATAGAATCCTCGCATGGGAAGGTGTTTGATGCCATGATTTTAGTCCGATATGGAGATTAGGCTATATCCTTGTCCGCTTGGGGCGTTAAGATGCCCAGAATTCGGCCGTTTGCGCCCGCTCGGGGTATACTTTCGACTATATACGGTTCTAATGTGCATACATTGGGCCTATTTGTCGGATTATGGATGTGGAGCGCATATGGCGAACACCCAGAACTATATTAACCACCTGTTGCAGAACACTGGCATCACGCCGGCGTGCAGCGAAGAAGAGCGCTTGGCTGCCGAAGATATCGCTCAAATTTTCCGCAACCACGGCTTTGATCCCGAGGTGCAGGAGTTTAATGCTCCCGCGCCGAGCAGGATGGCGTTTGCCGTTACGGGCATTCTGGCATTTGCCGGTGCCCTGCTTATGGGCATCGGTGGCGGTATCGGCTTAGTCGGCACCCTGTTGGCCATTGTCGGAGCCGTGCTCTATGTGCTCGAGCGAACCGGGCGCCCCGTGATCTCACGCCTGGGCAAGACGGGCGTGAGCCAAAATGTCATCGCCTATCACAAGGCCTCTGGTCCGCTTGCCTCTCCGCGCAATCGCCCGGTTGTCGTCGTCGCGCACTATGACTCCCCGCGCGCCGAACTGCTCGCTCGCGAGCCCTATGCGCCGTACCGAGCGCTGATCGCCAAATTGCTCCCGATTGCCACGATTGCTCCCGCGGCTATTGCCATCCTGCGCATCTTGCCGCTTCCCGGCGCGTTGAAGGTCCTGCTGTGGATTGTCGCGATCCTTGCCTCCCTCGTGGCGCTCGCCAATGCCGCCAATATCATTTCCAATCGTTTTGTCCTTCCCTACACGTCCGGCTCGGTTTGCAACAAGTCCTCTGTTGCCGCCATGCTGGGTGTCATGGATAACGTCGCCCCCTATCAGGGTGAGAACGAGTTCCCTGACGATATTCCGTTTGACACGTATTTTGGCGAGCAGAAGCGTCGCGCCGAGGAGATGGCGCGCGCGGCAGCCGAGTACGCCGCGGCCCAGCAGCAAAACGATTACGGCAATACCATCGAGTACGAAGAGCCTGCCTATACCGAGGATGAGTATGGCCAGCCGGTCGCTCCCGAGGGTGAGCAGGGCGAGGCTTTTGATGAGCAAATCGATGGATTCGAAGGTGCTTCTGCCGACGAGACCCTGATTGGCGTCATTGCACCCGAGTCCCAGGTCCAAGATATTCCGGCCGAGGAGCCCGTTGCAGACGAGTCCGCTGCCGAGTCGGCAGAGGAGCCTACCGCGGCCGAGCAGGCCGAGCCCGAGCCCAAGCTCTATCGCAATGCCGCCGGCAACATCCGGTTTGGCTCGGATGCCATCCGTGCCCTGGGAATGCTTCCCGAGTCCTGTACGCTCGATTACGAAGAGGGCGAGGAGCCGACGTTCGAGCCCGCGCCCCAGCCCGATCCGGTCGTGGCTGCGCAGCCCGATGAGGCCAATGCCGTCGAGACGGAAGCCGATGCGGAGACTGCTATCGATCACGCAGCCGGTCTGGACGTCATGGCGCCTGCCCCGGCGCCCGAGGAGCTCGATAATACCGAGGACGACTACGATGCGTATCCGCAGCGTGTGTCCTACGAGAGCGACACCGATTTTTCTGCCGAGCTTCCGGTGACGACGCCCCATGCCGATATCGCTTCCGCGTTTTCTTCGATCGGTGCCAGCGCCTCCCATTTCTTTAAGGGGGCATTCGAAAAGGGCAAGAAACTCGTTGACGACTTTGAGGAAAAGCGCGCCGCTGCCCGCGAGGCAGCCGAGCGCGAGGCTGCAGCCCAGCAACAGGCGGCCGAGGCCGAGCGCGAGCGCGCGGCACAGGAATTTGAGCAAAACGACGCCGAGCAGCCGGTATCTGTTGATGTTGCCGACGCCACGACGTCTTTCGAGGCGCCGCAGCCTTCGCCTGCGGATGTTGCCGGGGAGACGGCGACTTTCGAAACCCAACAGCCGGTCGACAGCACTGTGTCGTTTGATGCCACGATGACGTTTGAGAAGCAGGGCACCGCTATCGCCGAGCCCCTTTCCGCTCCTGTCGAGGACGAGCCCGCTGCGCCCGATACGGTCGAGGATCAATCTGTGGCGGAACAGGTCGCTGCGGACAGCTCCGAGCAAGAGCCTGAGCCCGTGGCCCCCGAAGCTCCGCAGGCGGATGAGTCGAGGCCCTACTCTACGCAGATCTTCACCATGCCCGCGCCGAGTGATCCCGGCGCCACGGTTGCCAATGCTGCTCCGTCGCAGGCCGAGGCGGTCGATGCTCTGATGGCTCAAATCTCGTCTCAGGCGTCGCCGCGCCCGAACATGAACGTTCCCGACCCGGCATCCGCGCCGGCTCCCATGCCCTCTGCGTCTCCGCTGGCCTCGGTCCCCGATCCCTCGATGCCTTCGATGCAGCAGGCCAATGTCGCCTCGCGCACCTCGCTGTTCGACCTTCCCGACCCTTCGGCTCAGGTTAACGATCCCTTCGCGACGGCACAGGGGCCCGAGCCCACATCGGCTCCGGTTGTTCCCCCCATGCCGGCCAGCTCGGATGTTCAGCCGCTTGAGACTATCTCGGCTCCTGCCGCTCCGGCCGCCAAGCCGCAAAAGCGCGGCTTGGGCGGTCTGTTCGGTCGCAAAAAGAAAAACGAGCAGGACAGCATGAGCGATTGGCTTGGCGTCGAGGATGATTACGACGCCAAGAAGTCTGGTCGCGGTATCGGCTC
>URWZ01000032.1 GCA_900551625.1 uncultured Collinsella sp. | reverse complement strand
TCGTGGGCTCGGAGATGTGTATAAGAGACAGTGCCCATGGTGGCGCCGTTCTCGGCATCCACACGCATCTCCAGGTTCTTCTTGGTGGAGTCGGTCAGCACCTCGCCCAGCAGCTCGGCGAACTTGGCGGCGTGCTCGGCCTCCTCGTGGGCAGCCTTCTCCCAGTACAGGCCGATCTCGGGATAGCCCTCGCGATGAGCGACGCGAGCCATGGCCAGGTACATACCGACCTCAGAGCACTCGCCCTCAAAGTTGGCGCGCAGGTCGGCAACGATGTCCTCGGAGACGCCCTCCATCTTGGCGACGCCCACGACGTGCTCGGCAGCCCACTCGAGCTGGCCCTCCTCCTGCTTCAGGAAACGAGAACCGGGAACGCCGCACTGGGGGCACTTGAAATCCTCGGGCAGCTGGTCGCCGTCGAACTCTTCCACATAACCGCAAACGGGGCAAACAAACTTCATGATTCGATCCTTTCGATCGATGGCGATTGCGCGCTCGTCCGGTCCCGTAAGGGCCCTCTCCGGACGTGCGTCTTGACGAGTTCTATTATCCATAAATGCAACCAAATGTGAAGCCTATTAGGAATGATTTTTAATAAAACAATTTTGAGATATGAAGATGTTGATTGATTAACGATTGACAGGCCGTCTTTGACCGCCGCTGAGTACAATCGGTCGAGCAAATGTTGACCCATCAACAAATAAAGGAGTTTCCTTTATGCATCTAGCCCGCCGCGCCTGGTGCCGAACGTATCAAACGGTTTTTCGCATCGCATTGCCGGTGCTGCCCTATACCGAGCCACGCATTTTGGAGCACGCTGAGGATGTGCTCGCAGTGCTTCAAAAGCGCTCGATTCAGAAGGTTCTTATCGTGACAGACCCTGGTATTGCACGTTTGGGGCTCACGGCATCGCTCGAGCGTGCGCTTACGGCTCAGGGGATTGGCGTTACGGTCTATGCCGAAACGCGTATGAACCCCACGGTCTCGAATGTGGAGGAAGCGGCGGCGCTGTATCGCGAGAGCGACTGCCGGGCCATTATCGGCTTTGGTGGCGGTTCAGCCATGGACTGCGCCAAGGGTGTGGGGGCGCGCATTGTGCAGCCAAACAAGCCCATCAACAAGATGCGCGGCCTGCTGCGGATTCATCGTCGCCTGCCACTGCTCATCGCCGTTCCCACCACGGCAGGCACGGGAAGCGAGGTCACGCTTGCGGCGGTAATTACCGATGACGAGACGCACTACAAGTACCCTATTAACGACTTTGTGCTCATCCCGCGTTTTGCGGTTCACGACCCCGAGTTTACGCGCGGGTTGCCGGCGTCCATTACGGGGCAGACGGGTATGGATGCCCTGACGCATGCTGTCGAGGCCTTTATCGGGCGAAGCACCACACCTTACACGCGCAAGATGGCGCGTCAGGCGGTCCAGCTCATCCGCGACAATTTACTCGAGGCCTATGAGCATGGCGATAACATGCGTGCGCGCCGCAATATGCTTTCGGCGGCGTATAAGGCGGGTGTTGCCTTTACGCGCTCCTATGTTGGATACGTTCACGCCATCGCACACAGCTTGGGTGGGCGTTACGGGATTCCGCACGGCTTGGCCAACGCTATCATCCTGCCGCATATGCTTCGCGCCTATGGCGAAGCTGCTGCTCCTAAGCTCGCCGATCTTGCCCGCATGGCCGGTATCGCGCCGGCTACCGCGCAGGACAGTCTTGCGGCCGAGGCCTTTATCGATTGGGTCGACCGCATGAACGAGGCCCTGGGAATCCCCAAATACGTCTCGGGTATTCGCCGCTCCGATATTCCGCAAATGGCGGCCCATGCCGATGCCGAGGCCAATCCGCTATACCCCGTTCCACTTTTGATGGACCGCCTGGAGCTCGAGCATATGTACGAAGTTGTTGCAGGTGGTATGTTTGAGGACGAGAACTAGGAGGGTCCATGAACACCGAGGAAATTGCGCGCATCGTCGGCGATCAGCGCGCCTACTTTAAGACGCACGCCACGTTTGATGTCGATGCTCGGCGTCGCGCGCTCGTGAGTTTACGCGATGCGGTGCGGGCGCACGAGGCCGATATTGCCCATGCGCTCAAGACCGATTTGGGAAAGTCGCATGACGAGGCATATATGTGCGAGATCGGCACGTCGCTTTCCGAGATTCGCCATCAGATTGCGCATGTGGCTCGATGGAGTCGTCCGCGCCTGCGTCCGTGCGATCTCGCTAACGCCGTGAGTGTGTGCAAAACGCAAACCGTGCCCTATGGCGTCACACTCATTATGGCTCCGTGGAACTATCCGTTTTTGCTAACGCTCGAGCCGCTCGCCGGCGCCCTTGCCGCGGGCAATACTGTGGTCATCAAGCCGAGCGCCTATGCTCCGGCATCGAGCGCGGTGCTCAGGCAAATCTGTGAAGAGGCATTTGATCCGCGCCTGGTGACGGTTGTCGAGGGCGGGCGCGCCGAAAACGAAGCGCTGCTCGATGAGCACTGGGACAAGATCTTCTTTACCGGTAGCGTTCCGGTCGGCAAACTCGTCATGGAGCGCGCAAGTAAAAACCTTACGCCCGTGACGCTTGAGCTGGGCGGAAAGAGTCCCTGCATCGTGGATGCGACGGCAAACTTGAAGGTCGCGGCACGGCGTATCGCCTTTGGTAAATGGCTCAACGTGGGGCAGACCTGCGTGGCGCCCGACTACCTGCTGGTCGATACGCGCGTGCACGACGAGCTGTTGGGCCTCATCAAGGAAGAGACCCGCCGTATGTTTGGTGAGCATCCGCTCGATAACGAGGATTACGGGCATATCGTCAACGCCAAGCATTTCGCGCGCGTGCGCGGGCTGATCGACCCCGATAAGGTTGTGCTGGGGGGCATGGCGCGCGAGTCGTCGCTCAAGATTGAGCCGACGATTTTAGACGGTGTGGCGCCTGAGGACGCCGTAATGCAGGAGGAGATTTTCGGCCCCATCTTACCGGTACTGACGTTTGAGAGCCTAGACGAGGCCGAGACGTTTATTACGGATCGTCCGACGCCGCTGGCCCTGTATGTCTTTAGCCAGGACCGTGCGGCTCAGCAGCGCTTTGTGCGCTACGTGCCCTTTGGCGGCGGCTGCGTTAACGACACCATCATGCACTTGGCTACGAGCCATATGGGCTTTGGCGGCATGGGCGCGAGCGGCATGGGGCAGTACCATGGCCGCGAAAGCTTCGATACGTTTAGCCACAAGAAGAGCATCGTGAACAAGGCAACCTGGCTGGACGTGCCATTCCGCTATGCGCCCTACGCAAGCTGGAAGCACAAGTTCGTGCGCATGTTTGTACACTAGAATCAGATGGCGTAGCGACAAACGGTCGAAAAGACACAAGGTGGGGCGAATTTGTGTCCGCACGAGTTCGTAGACTTCTCAATAAGGTTAAGCGCCGGTTTATCCGGCCGTTAGGGGAGTTGCCATGTACGAGCCTTCACGTGTGCTTCTGTCGTTTCATATTGCAGGATTTCAATATGCCGACGGCGCTTTGGTCCTAGGCGATCTTAAAGCGGGCGATAAACTGACGCTGTGCGCCGAGCGCGATAATCCCCATGACTCCGAGGCGGTTGCAATCTACTATGGCAAGACCAAACTTGGCTATGTTCCGGGAAACGAGGTCGGCCCGCTGTCCTTGATGATGTATTACGGCCACGATGACGTATTTGAGGCCCGCGTGCAACAGGTCGCTCCCGAACGCAGCCCGTGGCATCAGGTGCGCGTTGGACTCTACGTGGTGGATGCTCGCTAGTCGGTAAAGGGGACTGCCATGTTTGATGACGACGACCAGTTCGATCTGACAGACGATCCGTTTGAGTGGGATATGCTACTCGATGACGATGAGTTGGAGCGGGATCGTAAGAAACGGCAGGACAAGAAAACTCAGAGTGACGCTTCGAAAAAGCAAGACAAGCGTCGCCGCGGACTGTTCGGCGGGCTCTTTGGCTAACCGTCGCGCCAAAGCGTTTGTATACTAGGCACGTGTTAGACGCGTTGCGAAATGAGGACACAGACGATGATGTGGTTTACCGCCGACCTGCACCTGGGCGATACGAATATCTTGCACGACATGGATCGACCGTTTGATTCGGTCGAGGAGATGAACCGCAAAGTCATCGATGCCATCAATGAGTGCGTGGCTGCGGATGACCGTCTCTACATTCTGGGAGACTTTACCTATCGTTTGCCCCTAGCGGATGCCGTGCACCTGCGCGAGCGTATCGAATGCAAGAATGTGACGCTCATCCGCGGTAACCATGACGGCGACTGGGAAGATTCCGACGTACCGCAGATTTGGGAAGACGTGCGCGATTACCTGGAGATTGCTCCCGGATATGCCAAGGGCCATCGTCTGGTTATGAGCCACTACCCCATGCTCAGCTGGAATGGCAAGGCGCGTGGTGCCATCATGCTGCACGGGCATATCCACAGCAGGGGAGACCGCACCAACGCGCGCAACCGCGATCGCGAGCGCCCTATCTTTCGCTACGATGTCGGTCTCGATGCCAACGAGTACAGGCCCGTAAGCCGAGATCAAATCCTTGGCTTCTTTGGACTATAGGGCGCCAGAACCACCACAAAGGGGACACAGTGCACCTTTGTGGTGGTTTTCACATAGATTGGAGTCGCTATGAAGCAATTGCTTATTCGTGCCGATGATATCGGTTATTCATACGCCGTCGACTTGGGGATCGCCCGAAGCATCAACGAGGGCCTGGTGCGCTCGGCGGGCCTTATGCCTAATATGCCCGAGGCCGAGCGTGGGTGGTCGCTCGTGGCGGATGCCGATATTGCAGTGGGCCAGCATACCAACGTGTGCCTGGGCAAGCCGTGCGCCGATCCGGCGCTCATCCCGAGCATGCTCAACGAGAGCGGCGAGTTCCATAGCAGCCGTACCTTCCGTGAGCATTTTAAGCGCGGTGAGGAGCTGATAGACTTCGACGAGGCCTGCATCGAGATCCGCGCACAGCACGACCGTTTTGTCGAGATTGTGGGCCGCGAGCCCGATTACTTTGAGGCCCATGCCGTCATGAGCGAAAACCTTAACCGAGCGATCTCGGCGGTTGCCCAGGAGCTGGGCCTTAAGGAGCAAAAGGCGAGCTTCGACCCCACGGCGGTGGTGCGTTGCGGAAATACTGATCTGCGCATGGTGATGCATTCGATGGAGCCGGGCTACGAACCCAAGGACTCGATTATGCAGACGGTTCGCGAGATGTCCGACGGCGAGACGGTCGTCTTTGTGTGCCACCCGGGCTATCTCGATCGGTTTATCCTCGAGAACAGCTCGCTTACGACCGATCGTACCAAGGAAGTCGACGCGCTGATCGACCCTGAGCTGCGCGCTTGGCTCGGGTCTCAACCTGATCTTCGCCTGGTCGACTATCGCGACCTGTAGTGACCCATGCCACCACAAAGGGGACAGGCACCTTTGTGGTGGTTCTGGCGCCGTTGCCATTCTGGCGGCGGCGCCTTTTTGTCCGTGCGGCGCGGTAGAGTGTAGTCGGTTGAAATTTGCGTCCATCGAGGAGCTGCTATGAACGAGATCAAGTGCCCGCATTGTGGCGAAGTTTTTAAGGTCGATGCGTCTGGCTATGCAGACATCGTCAAGCAAGTGCGCAATGCCGAGTTTTCGCGCGACCTGGATGAGCGTGTGAAGGCAGTCCAGCGCGAGGGCGAGCAGGCACTGGAGCTTGAGCGCTCGCGTTCGACGGCTGCCTTGCAAAAGGCAGAGTCTCAGCGCAACGCTCAGCTTGTCGAGCAGAAGAACACTGCGGATCAGAAACTGGCGCAAGAGGTTGCCAAGCGCGATGCCGAGCTTTCCGAGCTGCGCGCCAAGCTCGAGGGCGCTGCCGCAGAGCGCGAGAGCGCAAGCCAGCGCGCGGCGGTTGAGGCCCGTGCCGACGCTCAAAAGGAGAATGCCGAGCTTCAGCGAAAAATCGACAATTTGCGTGCGCAGCTGGAGCGTAAAGATGACGAAGCCAAGCTCGTCGAGTCGGCGGCGCGCAATGCTGCTCAAAACGATTTGGCTGCACGCGATGCGCAGATTGCCGAATTGCAGGCAAAGCTCTCCGCGGCGGACAAGGCCCAGGAGATGGCGCTTGCCGCCGCCGCGGCCGAGTCGCAGCGTGAGATCGATGCCGCTCGCGGCGAGGCTGAGCGCACGTTTGCTGACTATCGCGCAAAGGTGCAAGAGAAGTTTTCCGCCGCAAAGGCTCAGTCCGAGCAGGAGGCCGAGGGCCTGCGTGCGCAGCTGCGCGAACAGGAGCTGACGGCCAAAATGAACCTATCGGAAGCGGTCGCCGCGGCGGAGCGAGAGCGCGATGAGGCGCGTGCCAAGCTGACGAGCGAGCTGGCAGTGCGCGATTCTCGCGAGGAGCAGGCCAAGGCGGCACACGAGCTCGAGCTTGCGCAGGCCAAGCGCGCGAGCGATGACCTGATTCGCTACAAGGATGAAGAGATTGAGCGCCTTAAGGACATGAAGGTGCGCCTGTCCACCAAGATGGTGGGCGAGTCGCTCGAGCAGCACTGCGAGACCGAGTTTAACCGCCTACGCATGACGGCGTTTCCCAACGCGTACTTCGAGAAAGACAACGATGCGTCCGAGGGTACCAAGGGCGACTTTATCTTCCGCGAGTGCGATGCGAGCGGCAACGAGGTCATTTCGATTATGTTCGAGATGAAAAACGAGAACGACGAGACCGCGACCAAGCATAAAAACGAGGATTTCTTTAAGAAGCTCGATCATGATCGTCGCCAGAAAGGCTGCGAGTATGCGGTGCTCTGCACCCTGCTCGAGCCCGAGAGCGAGCTCTATAACGCGGGAATCGTGGACGTGAGCTATCGCTACGAGAAGATGTACGTGATTCGCCCACAGTTTTTCATTCCCATGATTACACTTCTTCGCAACGCCGCCATGGGTTCGCTGCGCTATAAGCAGGAGCTGGCAGAGTACAAGCAGCAGAACATCGACGTCACGAACTTCGAAGCCAAGATGGAAAAGTTCAAGAACGATTTCGGCCGCAACTACGAGATCGCGAGCCGCAAGTTCCAAACGGCAATCGATGAAATTGACAAGACGATTAGCCATCTGCAGAAAACCAAGGAGGCGTTGCTGTCCTCCGAGAACAATCTGCGCCTAGCCAACAAAAAGGCCGACGATCTTACCATTCGCAAGCTCACGTGGGGTAACAAGACCATGAAGGCGGCGTTTGACGAGGCGCGCGGGGCTGCGACAGAGACAAACGATGAGCCAGCCGAGGCGGATTCGTATGAGGTCGAGGATGCCGAGTAGGGCATAGCGGATAGCGCAAAAGCGGGGCCGCTGGCGATATTGCCAACGGCCCCGCTTGTTTCGTTCCAGTATGTTCGGCTAGTCCTCGAGCAGGTCCTCGATAAAGCCGACGCGGTAGTTTTTGAAGATGACCTCGCCGCCGTCTTGCGTGGCGTCCAGATCGACATCGCCCATGATGCCAAAGTCGTGGTCGCCATCCTCGTCGGCAAAGATCTGGTGCACGTGCCATACGTGCGCGGTCTTCTCGTCGGACTCATCGATGGAAAACATCGCGGCACTGCGGGCATCTCCGTCGGTGAGGATTTCCTCGTGCTGCTCGTGGTAAGCGTCGAGTGCTTTTTGCCAGCGGATCTCGCTCATGCCCCAGTCGTCGTCGAGCTCGCCCAGGTCGCGAACGCGCTCGCGGGCGGCAAGGGTCACGCGGCGAAAGAGCGCGTTGCGCACCAATAGCGTGCAGCCGCGGCGGTCCGCCACGACCTCGTCGATGCCCTGCGGCGGCGCGGCGTCGAGGGCTGCCGGGTTGCCGGCGTTCTCCCACTCGTCCACCAGGCTCGAGTCCACCGAGCGCACCACAAAGCCCAGCCACGAGATAATATCGCGCAGGCGCTCGTCGCGCTTCTCGATGGGTACGGTGCGGTCGAGCGAACGGTAGGCCTCTGCCAGGTAGCGCAGCAAAATGCCCTCGGAGCGGGCGATGCCGAGCTTTTGAATGTAACCCTTAAAATCGCTCGCGCTTTCCAGCATATCGCGCAGGACGCTCTTGGGAGAGAGCTGGTAGTCGTTAGCCCAGGGCACTTCCTGGCAGTACTTGTCAAAGGCGGCGTCGAGCAAATCCTCGAGCGGCTTTTCGTACGTGACGTCCTGAATGCGCTCCAAGCGCTCCTCATACTCGATGCCGTCGGCCTTCATCTCGGCCATAGCGCGATCGCGTGCGGCACGCTCCTGTGCGCGCAGCACCTGTTTGGGATCCTCGAGCGTTGCCTCGACCATTGAGATGAGATCCATGGTATAGGTCTCGCTCTCGGGATCGAGCAGCTCCAGCGCGGCAAGCAAAAACGGCGAGAGCGGCTGGTCGAGCGCAAAATCCTCGGGCAGGTCGACCGTCAGCGCGTAGTCGATGTCCGGCGCGGCGTCCGCGGGGGCATCGGGCGCGGGAGGTACCTCGGTGCGAACGACGACGCCGGAATCGATGAGCGTGGCGAATATTTCGTCGGCGCGAACCTCGAGTTTAGCCTTTTCCTCGGGGGTCTGCAGGCTTGTCTCGATGAGGTCGTGTACGCGGGCTCGGGCATCGCCGCCCTGCTCGACCACGCTAATCACCATGGAGTGTGTGATGCGCAGGCGCGGCTTGAGCGTTTCGGGCTGCGTCTCGATCAGGCGCTCAAAGGTCTGCTTGTTCCAGGTGACAAAGCCCTCGGGGGCCTTCTTCTTTTTAATCTTGCGAAGCTTCTTGGGGTCGTCGCCTGCCTTGGCCATGAGTTTGGCGTTCTCGATCTCGTGCTCCGGGGCCTCGGCGATGACCATGCCCTCGGTGTCAAAGCCCGAGCGACCGGCGCGACCGGCAATCTGATGGAACTCGCGGGCGCGCAGACGACGCATCTTGTAGCCGTCGAACTTGGTGAGCGCGGTGAGCACCACGGTGTGGATGGGTACGTTAATGCCGACGCCGAGTGTGTCGGTACCGCAGATGACGGGCAGCAGGCCCTGCTGCGCCAAGCGCTCGACCAGCAGACGATAGCGCGGCAACATGCCAGCATGGTGCACGCCGACGCCGCATCCAAGCAGACGTTTGAGAATCTTGCCAAAGGCTGTCGAGAAGCTCGTTCCCTTGGCCGCCTCCTTGATGGCCTCGCGCTGCTCCTTGTTGGCGATGCCAAAATTGGCGAGCGACTGTGCCGTCGCAAGGGCGGCATCCTGGCTAAAGTGCACGATATAGAGCGGGGCCTCGCCACGGCGCATGGCGAGCTCGACGGTGCCCTCGAGGGAGGTCGTCACATAGTCGTAGCTCAGCGGAACAGGACGCGGGGCGTCGACAACCAAGTCGCAAGCAGCGCCGGTGTGCTCCTCGAGTGAGGCGGCGATGGCGGTGACATCGCCGAGCGTGGCGCTCATGAGCATAAACTGCGTGTGGGGCAGGGTGAGCAGCGGCACCTGCCAGGCCCAACCGCGGTCGGGGTCGGCAAAGTAGTGGAACTCATCCATGGCCACGCAGCCCACATCGGCGTCCTCACCCTCGCGCAGCGCATCGTTAGCAAGGATTTCGGCCGTGCAGCAGATGACGGGTGCCTTGGTGTTGATATGCGTGTCGCCGGTGATCATGCCGACGTTATCGCGGCCGAGCACCTGCACAAGGTCGAAGAACTTTTCGCTGACCAGGGCCTTGATGGGGGCCGTGTAATAACAACGCTTACCCTGCGCCATGCCCATAAAGAGCATACCCAGCGCGACGAGCGATTTACCCGATCCGGTCGGTGTGCCTAAGATGACGTGATCGCCGGCTGCCAGGTCCATGAGGGCCTCTTCTTGGTGATCCCACAGTTCAATACCGCGATCGCTCGTCCATTCAAAGAAACGCTCGAAGGCCTGGTCGGGCGTGAGCCATGGCTCGGGCTCACTGCCATCCTCGGGCTCCCACCAGGTGGGGGAGAGCGCGCCGAGCGAGCCAAACTCGGCTTCGGTTCCCGTGCCGCCCGAGAATGAGCTGGCGGCGCCGGCGCCGGAGACGGTGCTGGCGGCGGTATCTGTCGTGGTCTGTGCCATGTGTTTGCTTTCTCTCGCGATTGTCCGCCAACTATTATGGCGTAGCGGCGGCGCGGAGCGGCAGCGCGCGAGAAAATGCAGGAAATGGGCGTGCGGTGCTAGCGTTCCTGAGGCAGGCGCTTCTTGCCTTTCCGGGCACGGTTTCTAAAGTTCTCGACGGCCTCTTCCATGCCCAGGGGTACATAGGTGAGCTCATCGAGGTTATCGGGCAGGTAGCAGGCAAGGCTTTGCTCCTGCATGCGGCCCGCCGTGAGCTGTTCGTCGGTTGGCTGCGCACCGGGTGTGGCGCAAATGCCATAGACGACGGCGCCCATCTCGCGCGTGCGGCATTCATATTCGGTCTCGGGATGCTCGGGATGGTCGCGGCGGACGTCGTCGCTTACCCAAAGCGTATCGTAGCCGGCCGCGGCAAACTGCCCCAGGGCGTAGTCGCGCAATGGCTTGCTGTCGGTGCGCAGCGTGACGGTGGCGTCGGCTGCAAAGAGCGAGCGATAGAGCATTAGATGGTCGACATGGACGAGTCGTTTTTTGGCGTACTTGGCCTTGGGCTGCGGCGTGGGAAAGTTAATGGTGATGGCATTGAGCTCGCCTGCGGCAAACAGCTGCGGCAGCGATGCGGCGCCTCGGGGCAGGACGAGTGCGTTGGATAGCTCCTGCTCGCAGATTTTCTGTGCGGCATAGGCGATGCAGATGGGCTCCTGGTCCATGCCAATAAAGAGGGTGTTTGGCTCGTGGGCCGCGCGCTCTACAAGGTACGTTCCCTTGCCACAGCCAAGATCAAGGTGAAGGTGTTCGAAGGGCTTGCTGCCAGCTGGCGCACAGGCCTTGCGCCAATCTCCGGCATAGGCCTCGGGGTTCGTCTCAATCGCATCGGCGTAGCGCTCCAGGCGCTCCTCGAGCACAAAGTTCTTAGGCGTGCGAACGTGGACGGCTCCCATGAGGCTCCTTGGTCATAAGTATGGAACGCATAGCTGCACGTTCCGTCAATGGGTTGAAAAAGGGTGGGCGCAATGTGCCCGAAAGTTGCGGTGCGGCTCGGCGACGAGTCGTCAATGCCTACAGGCGCTTAAGAATCACATAGCGGTTGAGCTCGCCGCTGCGACCGTCGGCATGGAAACGCTCAAGCTCGCGCACGGGGACCTCGCCGCTCTTGTAGAACGTACGGACGCCGCGCACCAGGTCGGTGATCTGCTGATCGTCAAAGTGATGGCAATAGCGGTAGGCGTGGCGGTCGTTTTGCCAGCCAATGAGGTGGTCGCCGGCTTCAAACTGCGCGGAATCGTAACCCTCAAACGGCGGGGTGAGCTCGGCGCGG
>URWZ01000031.1 GCA_900551625.1 uncultured Collinsella sp. | reverse complement strand
ACGACGATAATGGGATACGACCATAATCTTGGGATTGATATTGGGGATCACCGGGTGATCGATGGGGTGACTCCTGAAGATTTCGAATTCATGTCTCAAGATTTGCATCTGCCACTCAAGATGATCAAGAACATCGCGGCGGAAGTGGCTGAAGAGGTGTCTGCCCAGCTTGCAGAACTTGCCTCTGCAACCGGAGATTTGGGTCGGGTCGCTCTGAAAATTCAGACGGATTCCGTTGAGAGAATGAGGGTTCTGGAGCAATTCTCAGCCTAAAGCAAAGCGGGACCACCGTAATGGTGGTCCCGCTCTTGGAAGACTTGGGCACGTGGGCTTGCGCTCCGCGATGCGTTAGGCGTACGTTTGCTACTTCACGACCAAGATGTCGCAGTCGGTGTTGCGCAGCAGGAACGTCGAAATTGAACCCAGGAGTGCATACTTGATCGAGGACAGGCCACGAGCGCCGCAGAGCACCAGGTCGGGCTTGACCACGTCGAGCATCTCGTCTTTGAGCGTCTCGCGAATGCGGCCGGCGCGAATCATGACCTCGACCTCGGGAATGTCGGGATTGGCCTTGGCCTCTTCGAGCTGCTTGGCGATGGAGTTCTTAAATGCCTCCTCTAGGCCGTTGACCAGATCGACTGGATATGAACCGGCGCTCTCGAGTGCCGTGGAATCGATAACGTGGCCGATAATCAGCTTGGCGCCGTTGTTCGCGGCGACCTTGATGGCGCGTGCGAGCACAAAATCCTGCTGCTCAGTACCGTCGAGTGAAACAAATACCTTGGTGTAGCCCTCGTTCATGGTTTCCTCCTTGGTCTATCGCACGGGCGTGGGGCTCGTGCATCGGGCGGGCGCGGATGCGTGGCCGCCGGACACTTTATCTTGTTGCAGTTATACCCAAGGATTTGGGTTTGACCGCTCGCAATTCTGTGAACGGGCGAGTTTTTTGGTAAGGGTAGGCGCAGGCGCGCCGTCAACGGTTGATAATGGGACATCGCCCGCACCGTCCGCAGAACAATATCGGCGGGTGTCTAACGAGGGGGGCCCTTTGGATATCATTGAGCTTCTAAAATCTGCCTTCATGGGCCTGGTCGAGGGCATCACCGAATGGCTGCCTGTTTCGTCGACCGGTCACATGATCTTGGTGGACGAGTTCGTCAAGATGAACGTGAGCGAGACGTTCTGGAATATGTTCCTGGTCGTGATTCAGCTTGGCGCCATTTTGGCTGTCTGCGTCCTGTTCTTCTACGACCTCAACCCGTTTTCTCCCAGCAAGGGCAAGGAGGGTCGTCGCGACACCTGGGTACTGTGGGGCAAGATTGTGCTCGGCTGTATTCCCGCTGCGGCGATCGGTCTGCCGCTTAACGACTGGATGGAGGAGCATTTCTATAATGCTCCCGTCGTGGCGCTGGCGCTCATTGTGTACGGCGTGCTGTTTATTGTGATCGAGAACTGGCGCGCGAACAAGCGCGACCAGGCTGCTCTTGCCGGTTCGTTTGGTTCGCGTGCCGTGGTGGCGGGCGGACGCCCCGCTGGTGCGCATTTTGCCACTCCCGCTGCGGCTGCCGCTTCAGACGATGACGATAACCTGGACTTTGGCTCCATCACTACGCTCGAGGATCTGAGCTGGAAGACCGCGCTGGGTATCGGTTGCTTCCAAGTGCTTTCGCTGATTCCGGGCACATCGCGCTCCGGCTCCACGATCATCGGCGGCCTGCTGCTGGGCTGCACGCGCTCGGTGGCGTCTAAGTTCACGTTCTTCCTGGCCATTCCCGTCATGTTTGGTGCGAGTGCGCTCAAGCTGGTCAAGTACTTTATTAAGGGCGGCACGTTCGGCACCAACGAAATCGCCATCCTGGGCGTGGGCTGCGTCGTCGCCTTTGTGGTGTCGCTCATTGCCATCAAGTGGCTTATGGGCTTCGTGCGGCGTCACGACTTTAAGTGCTTCGGCGTCTACCGCATCATCCTGGGCATCGTGGTTCTCGCGTACTTCTTTGTCCTGGAGCCGATGCTCGGCCTCTAACTTAGTTGACGCTGCGCGACGGCCAGGGCGACAACTTGTCATTCAAAGAGGGCGGCATGACCAGAAGGTCTATGCCGCCCTCTTTTCATGCCAATTTGTTCGCTCTGGCCGCCGCTCGCTGCTGCCATGACATCGGTGGCCCCCCAATGCACCAAATCCGCTGGGGCGGGCCTGACGGTGGCGCACGGAGTCGTGGTGTGATTTGCGTCGGTGTCCGCGCGGCTCGGTATACTGGTACGGCTCAAACTATGGCGCCGCCCGCAGGCGCGCCGTCCGTCAGATGAGGAGTCGCCCATGACCCAGCCCCTGCCCTGGGAAAAGAACGCCGCGGTACCCGTACCGCCCGCGCCGGAACCCGTGCCGCTCGATGCATACACCGCCCCCGCTGCGCCGGAGCCCGAGCTCGTTCCGCTCGACATCTACGACGCTCCCGCGCCGGCGCCCAAGCCCGCCAAACCGCTCGTCGACATCGACAGCCTTAATCCCGCCCAGCGCGAGGCGGTCCTGTCCACCGAGGGCCCGTTGCTGGTGCTCGCCGGCGCCGGCTCGGGCAAGACCCGCGTCTTGACCTTCCGCATCGCACATATGCTCGGCGACCTGGGTGTTAAGCCTTGGCAGGTTCTTGCCATTACGTTTACCAACAAGGCCGCGGCAGAGATGCGCGAGCGTCTGGCGGCACTCATTCCCAGCGGCACCCGTGGCATGTGGGTGTGCACCTTCCATGCTATGTGCGTGCGCATGCTGCGCGAGGACGCCGACCTGTTGGGCTACACCGGCCAGTTCACCATCTACGATGACGATGACTCAAAGCGCATGGTGCGCGACATTATGCAGGCGCTCGGCATCGAGCAAAAGCAGTTCCCCATCAACATGATCCGCAGCAAGATTAGCTCGGCCAAAAACGCCATGATCGGCCCCGAGGACATGCTCAAGAGCGCCGATAGCCCCAACGACAAAAAGGCCGCGCAGGTCTACCTAGAGCTGGAGCGCCGCCTGCGCGCCGCCAATGCGATGGACTTTGACGACCTGCTCGTGCGCGCGCTCGAGCTGCTGCGCACCCGTCCCGAGGTGCTCGATAAGTACCAAGAGCGCTTCCGCTACATTAGCGTCGACGAGTATCAGGACACCAACCACGTTCAGTACGAAATCGCCAACCTGCTGGCCGCTAAGTACCAAAACCTCATGGTCGTGGGCGACGATGACCAGTCCATTTACAGCTGGCGTGGCGCCGACATCACCAACATCCTGGACTTTGAGAAGGACTTTAAAAACTGCAAGACCGTCAAGCTGGAGCAGAACTATCGCTCTACGGGTCACATCCTGAGCGCCGCCAACGCCGTGGTGCGCCACAACTCGCAGCGCAAGGACAAGCGCCTGTTTACGGCCGAGGGCGATGGCGAGAAGATCCAGGCCTTCCAGGCGAGCGACGAACGCGACGAGGGTCGCTGGATTGCCGGCGAGATCGAGAAACTGCATGCCAAAGGCACGAGCTACGACGACATCGCCGTGTTCTATCGCACCAACGCCCAGTCGCGTATCCTCGAAGATATGTTCCTGCGCGCGGGCGTGCCCTACAAGATCGTGGGCGGCACGCGATTCTTCGACCGTGCCGAGATCCGCGACGTCATGGCCTACCTCAAGATGATCGTGAACCCGGCCGACGAGATGAGCGTCAAGCGCGTCATCAACACACCGCGCCGCGGCATCGGTTCCACCTCGATCCAAAAGATCGAGCAGCTGGCGCGCGACAACCGCTGCTCGTTCTTCCAGGCTTGCGAGATCGCGTGTGCCGAAACCGGCATGTTTAGCGCCAAGGTGCGCAACGGCCTGTCGAGCTTTGTGTCGCTGGTGCGCGAGGGTCGCCGCATGGACGGCGAGCTCAAGGACGTTGTCGAGATGATTGTCGATAAGACGGGCCTACTGCAGGCTTTCCGCGCCGAGGGCACCATGGAGTCCGAGAGCCGCGCCGAGAACATCCAGGAATTCCTGGGCGTCGCTGCCGAATTTGAGGAGACGCACGAGGACATCGAGGGTACGCTCGAGAGCTTGGAAGAGCTGCGCGCAGCCGGTGTTGCCGACGTGCCTGCCGGCGCCGAGCCCGAGCCCGTCGTGGTGAGCGCGCCTGCGCCCGAACCGGGGCCATCTGCCCCGGCATCCTCGTTTGAGGCACTCGTCGGCGCGCGCGATGCCGCGGGCTCCAATCCGCTCGATAGTCTGGCTGCTCCGGCGCTGTCTCCGCAGGATGCCCTGGCTGCTGCCATCGCGGGCAACGCGTATGCCGCGCCGACGGAGATGCCGGCGGGTGCCGTGCATGCCGACGAGATTGAGCGCACCTACGGTCCGCTCACCTGTAAGGCGCTGCCGGCACTCATGGAGTGGCTGGCCCTGCGCTCCGACTTGGATTCCCTGGCCGGCGAGACGCATGCCATCACCATGATGACCATCCACTCCGCCAAGGGCCTGGAGTTCCCGGCGGTGTTCGTGGCCGGCATGGAGGAGGGCATCTTCCCGCACGTGCACGACTTTGGCGGCAGCGATGACCCGGGTAAGCTTGAGGAGGAGCGTCGCCTGGCCTACGTCGCCATCACGCGTGCCCGCAAGCGCCTGTTCCTGACCTATGCGGCCACGCGTCGCACCTACGGCTCGACCTCTGCCAACCCGCGCTCGCGCTTCCTCAATGAGATTCCGTTTGAGGATATCGAGTTTAGCGGTATCGGTTCTGCCGGTTTTGAAGGCACGGGCTGGGAGAAGCGCGGCGACCGTCACGGCACCTTTGGCTCGGGCATGGGTTCGGATATGTATGGCGGCAAGGTGTTTGGCTCGCATACGCGCTCGACCGGCGGTTCCGGTTCGCGCGGTGGATCGAGCTTTGACGATTTCTTTGGCGGCAGCAGCTACGGGACCGAGCGCCATCGTGGGGTCTCGCCCGACGCCGGCCGTGTTGCCTCGACCTTTGGCTCGGGCGCGCCGCGAGCCAAAAAGCCGTCGTCCAAGGTGTCCCCGACGGTGGAGCGCAAGGTCGATCGCGCCAGCGCATCGCAGGACTTTGCCGCGGGCGATACCGTGAGCCATAAGACCTTTGGCACGGGTACCGTGATCTCGGTCGCCGGAGACATGATCGAGGTCCAGTTCGAAAAGACCGGCCAGACCAAAAAGCTCATGAAGGGATTCGCTCCGATCGTCAAGCTGTCATAATCCCGGCGGACCTGGGCGGGCGTATGGGGCAACATCGCCTGCTCGGGCAGTCCTGCGCAAGACGGAGAGCACATTAAGTGCTCTCCTTTGCGTGCGGAACTCGCGATGACCTTAATATATTTCTCCGGCCCTCCGCCGTGCCCAGGAGCCATCCACGCACTTTACCTGCGTAAACAATGTGAGTGAAATATGAATCTCGATGGATACGCCCGCAGCCGTGTATACTAAACAGCTGTGTGTAACCAGGGGAGTATTCTGGCTGGACAAAATGCCTGCTTAATAGGGTTGTCAGGTAGTCCGGGCGAAATACAAGGCTGGGGAGCACGTCGTGTAAGTAGTGGTCCTCTAGGGGCGTACGCTCGGTGGTGTACGCATTGTCCCAAGACCACGCGAGAGTTGGGATCATATCTTGATCAGCATGATTCTCGGCCGCAAGATTGGCATGACCCAGGTTTGGGACGAGGACGACAACGTCGTTCCCGTCACGGTCATCCAGGCTGGCCCCTGCGCTGTCTCGCAGGTTAAAACTCAGGCAACCGACGGCTATGACGCCGTCCAGATCGGTTTCGGCGACATCAAGGCCAAGAACGTGAACAAGCCCATGGCTGGTCACTTCGCCAAGGCTGGCGTCGAGCCTGTCCGCTTCCTTCGTGAGGTCCGCGTCGAGAACGGCGAGGAGCACAAGGTCGGCGAGGTCGTCACCGTCGCTGATTTCGCTGATGTCGAGAAGGTCGACGTCATCGGTACCTCCAAGGGTAAGGGCTTCCAGGGTCGCATCAAGCGCTGGGGTCAGCGCCGCGGTCCTATGACGCATGGTTCTCACTTCCAGCGTCACCCCGGTTCTATCGGTCAGTGCGCCTATCCTGCGCGCGTCCTCAAGGGCGTCAAGATGGCCGGTCACATGGGTAACGAGCGCGTTACCGTCAAGAACCTTTCCGTTGTCCGCATCGATGCCGAGCAGAACCTCATCTTGGTCAAGGGCGCTGTCCCGGGTGCCAAGAATGGTCTCGTCGCCATCCGTATGGCCTAAGGGCCCAGCCCATTTAGCCCAGCGTCATACCAAGGAGAACACTTAAATGGCAAAGTTTGAAGTAAAGAACAGCGAGGGCAAGAAGGTCGCCGAGGCCGAGCTCGCCGCTGAGGTGTACGGCATCGAGCCGAACATCCACGTTATGCACCACATCGTCAAGTGCCAGATGGCCTCTTGGCGTCAGGGCACCCAGTCTGCTAAGGGTCGCTCTGAGGTTTCCGGTGGCGGCAAGAAGCCTTGGCGTCAGAAGGGCACCGGCCGTGCCCGCCAGGGTTCCATCCGTGCTGCCCAGTGGCGTCACGGTGGCGTTGTCTTCGCCCCCAAGCCTCGTTCCTACGCTAAGCGTATGAACAACAAGGAGGTCAAGCTGGCTATGCGCTCCGCGCTGTCCGCCAAGCTGGCCGATGGCGAGCTCGTGCTCGTCGACGACTACGGCTTCGAGAAGCCTTCCACCAAGGCTGCCGTTGCCATGCTCAAGGCTCTCGGCCTTGAGGGCAAGCGTCTGACCATCATCGTTCGCGATGAGGACGTCAACGCCTACCTGTCGTTCCGCAACATTCCCAAGACGTTCATCATCACTGCCGACGAGGCCAACACCTACGATCTCGTCAACAACAACGCCGTGCTGATGCCCGCCGACATCGCCGCTCACTTCGGGGAGGTGCTTGCATAAATGACCGCCCACGAGATCATCATCCGTCCGATCGTGTCCGAGCGTTCCTTCTCCGGCATGGAGCAGAACAAGTACACGTTCGAGGTCGCCAAGGATGCTAACAAGTATCAGATCAAGGACGCTGTCGAGGAGATCTTCGGCGTCAAGGTCGTTCGCGTGAACACCCTGACGGTCAAGCCCAAGACCAAGCGCGTGCGCTATGTCGCCGGCAAGACCCGTTCTTGGAAGAAGGCCATCGTCACGCTGGCCGAGGGCGACACCATCGAGGTCTTTGGCAACCAGGCCTAAGACTCGCTGCTGTTGAGTGAGCTCATGCCTCCCAAATAGGGAGGCGAGAGCTCAAGGTTTTGGGCGTATAAAATGGACACGCCCGGAACCGTGTATACGTCCGGTGTCATCGCACCCGAGGCAGAACCTCGAATCCCTGTCTGCGATGGCTAACGGATTCCTATTGAAAGGGATTGTAATGGCTGTAAAGCACCTTAAGCCGACCTCCGCTGGTAGGCGTTGGCAGACGATCTCCGATTTCTCCGAGATCACCTGCACCAAGCCCGAGAAGTCTCTTCTCGAGCCCCTGCCCAAGAAGGCCGGTCGTAACAACAACGGCCGCATCACCACCCGCCACCAGGGCGGCGGCGTGAAGCGTCGTTACCGTGTGATCGACTTCAAGCGCAACAAGGACGGCGTGCCCGCCAAGGTTGCCACGATCGAGTACGATCCGAACCGTTCCGCTCGCATCGCTCTGCTGCACTACGCTGACGGTGAGAAGCGCTACATCCTCGCCCCCAAGGGCCTCGAGGTCGGTCAGACCATCATGTCCGGTTCTGACGCCGACATCAAGCCGGGCAACGCTCTGCCCCTCGCCGACATCCCCGTCGGTACGCTCATCCACGCCGTCGAGTTCCAGCCGGGCAAGGGCGCCGCTATCGCCCGTTCCGCCGGTAACTCCTGCCAGCTGATGGGTAAGGAGGGCAAGTACGCTATCGTCCGTATGCCTTCCTCCGAGATGCGCCGCATCCTCGTTACCTGCCGCGCCACCGTCGGTGAGGTCGGCAACGCCGATCACGCCAACATCGTCATCGGCAAGGCCGGCCGTAAGCGTCACATGAACGTGCGCCCGACCGTCCGCGGTACCGTCATGAACCCTGTCGACCACCCGCACGGCGGTGGCGAGGGCAAGAACCACACCTCTGGTCGTCCCTCCGTTACCCCCTGGGGTAAGCCGACGAAGGGCCTTCGTACGCGCAAGAAGAAGAAGGTCTCGAACCAGCACATCATTCGTCGCCGTAAGAAGTAATTTCGGATACCGAGTTTTAGGAGAAAGCACTTATGAGCAGAAGTCTCAAAAAGGGCCCGTTCGTGGAGACTCGCCTTCTCTCGCGTATCACCGCGATGAACGAGGCTGGCAAGAAGGACGTCGTGAAGACCTGGTCTCGCGCGTCCACCATCTTCCCCGAGATGGTTGGTCACACCATCGCCGTCCACGACGGCCGCAAGCATGTGCCCGTGTATGTTACCGAGTCCATGGTTGGTCACAAGCTCGGCGAGTTCGCGCCGACTCGTACGTTCCGTGGCCACAAGGCCAAATAGGGGGTTAACCGTAAATGGCAACTAAGTCTATTGAAACTGAGGCCACCGAGGTTCGCGCCGTCGCTAAGTACGTGCGTGTTTCCCCCAGCAAGGCCCGCCTGGTGGTCGATCTGATCCGCCGCAAGCCTGTCGCTCAGGCCTTCGACATCCTCCACTTCTGCGACCGCGCCGTCGCCGTGGATGTCGAGAAGGTTCTCCGTTCCGCCGTTGCGAACGCCGAGAACAACAACGGTCTGCGTGCCGACAACCTGGTTGTCGCCGCTGCCTATGTTGACGAGGGTCCGACGCTTAAGCGCATCCGTCCCCGCGCCAAGGGTTCCGCTTCTCGCATTCTGAAGCGTACTTCCCACATCACCGTCGTCGTTGCTCCTCGAAAGGAGGCGTAAAGCTGTATGGGTCAGAAAGTCTACCCCACCGGCTTCCGTCTTGGCATCACCGAGAACTGGCGCTCCCGCTGGTTCGCAGAGAAGGATTACGCTAAGACCCTCGGTAACGATCTCGAGATCCGCAAGTACCTCGAGAAGCGTCTTTCCCGCGCAGCTGTCTCCCGCGTCGAGATCGAGCGCGCTGGCGACAAGGTGAAGGTCATCATCCTCACCGCTCGCCCCGGCGTTGTCATCGGTAAGAAGGGTGCCGAGATCGATACCCTCCGCACCGAGCTCGAGAAGGTCGCTGGCGTCTCCAAGGGCCAGCTCTCCGTCGACGTTGTCGAGATCAAGCGCCCCGAGCTCGACGCCAACCTCGTTGCTCAGTCCATCGCTGAGCAGCTCGAGGGCCGCGTTGCCTTCCGTCGCGCTATGCGCAAGGCTGTCCAGTCCGCCCGCAAGGCCGGCGCTAAGGGCATCCGTATCCAGTGCTCCGGTCGTCTCGGCGGTGCCGAGATGGGCCGTCGTGAGTGGTACCGCGAGGGTCGCGTGCCTCTGCACACCCTCCGTGCCAAGATCGACTACGGCACGGCTGTCGCCAGCACCACCATGGGTGCCTGCGGCGTGAAGGTCTGGATCTACCTGGGCGAGAAGCTCCCGGGTCAGCCCGTTCCCAACCCTGCACTCGAGGGCTCTTCCCGTCCTCGTCGTCGTAACTCCGAGAGGAGGGGTCAGTAGTGCTTGCCCCTAAGCGTATTCTTCACCGCAAGGTGCAGCGTGGCTCCATGAAGGGCCAGGCCAAGGGTAATACCGAGCTGCATTTCGGCGAGTTTGGTATCCAGGCTCTCGAGGCCCATTGGATCACCAACCGTCAGATCGAGGCCGCTCGTATTGCCATGACCCGCTACATGAAGCGTGGCGGTCGTGTCTACATCACGATCTTCCCCGATAAGCCCATCACCAAGAAGCCTGCCGAGACTCGCATGGGTTCTGGTAAGGGTAACCCCGAGGAGTGGGTGGCCGTCGTCAAGCCCGGCCGCATCATGTTCGAGGTCAAGGGCGTGCCCGAGGAGGTCGCTCGCGAGGCTCTGCGTCTTGCACAGCACAAGCTTCCCATCAAGACCAAGATTGTTGCTGCCAAGAACGCCGAGCAGCGCATCGAGAAGGAGATGGCTGAGGAGGCCGCTCTCGAGGCCAAGTGGGCTGCTGAGGACGCCGCCGCCGCCAAGGAGGAGAACTAATGAAGCCCGCAGAGATTCGTGAGCTCTCGGACGCTCAGCTCGTTGAGAAGCTGAAGGAAATGCGCGCCGAGCTCTTTAACCTTCGTTTCCAGATGGCCACCAGCCAGCTGGACAACACCGCTCGCGTCAACACCGTGAAGAAGGACATCGCTCGCGTCCTCACGGAGCAGCGCGCCCGTGAGATCGCAGCGGAGAAGTCCGCTGTCGCCGAGTAGGACCTAAGGAGAGAACATGACTGATTCGCGTAACTCGCGTAAGGTCCGTACGGGTGTCGTTACCTCCGTCTCCGGTGCCAAGACCATTGTTGTCACCATCACCGAGCGTAAGCGTCACCCCAAGTACGGCAAGATGATGACCAGCTCCAAGAAGCTGCACGCTCACGACGAGGAGTGCACGGCTGGCGTGGGCGACACCGTCCGCGTTATGGAGACCCGTCCTATGTCCAAGATGAAGCGTTGGCGCCTCATCGAGGTCGTCGAGCGCGCTAAATAAGCAGTCGCTCTTACGACTTGTACGTTTCCGAAGATGTGCGTATGCCTGGCTTGCATACCACGGGCCGCATAAAGGCTGCGCACCTCTCTTCGGTTCTTAGTTCGGAGGAACATCTACCATGATTCAGATGCAAACCATGCTGAACGTCGCCGACAACTCCGGCGCTCGCAAGATTCGCTGCATCAAGGTGCTTGGCGGTTCCAAGCGTCGTTATGCAGGCATCGGCGATGTGTTCATCGGTGCTGTCCAGGAGGCTACCCCTGGCGCCAACGTCAAGAAGAAGGACGTTGTCCGTTGCGTCGTCGTTCGCACCGTTAAGGAGATCCGCCGCAAGGATGGCTCCTACATTCGCTTTGATGAGAACGCCTGCGTTGTCATCAACAACGATGGTTCGCCCGTCGGCACCCGTATCTTCGGGCCCGTCGCTCGCGAGCTTCGTGACAAGAAGTACATGAAGATCGTCTCGCTCGCTCCCGAGACCCTGTAGTTAGGGGAGATATATGTATATCAAGAAGGGCGATAAGGTCCAGGTTCTCTCTGGTAAGGATCGCGGCAAGCAGGGCGTTGTCCTGCGTGCTCTCCCCGCTGAGAACAAGGTCGTTGTCGAGGGCGTTTCGGTCGTCAAGAAGGCCGTCAAGCCCAACGCTGCCAACCAGCAGGGCGGCATCGTTTCGCAGGAGGCTCCCATCGATGCCTCCAACGTCAATCTCGTTTGCCCCGAGTGCGGTAAGGTTACCCGCGTCGGTCACGAGAAGGACGGCAAGAACAAGCTGCGCGTCTGCAAGAAGTGCGGCCACAAGTTCTAAGCTGCCCGCAACATCAAGTTGCTAGCAAAGGCCCGGATGCCCCACGGCACCCGGGCCTTTTTCTATCCCTACTCATTGGGGACAGACTTAAATGACTAGTCGTTTGGGACGCTCTTAAACGACTAGCCTATGGGGACAGTCTTTAGATCAATATATCTGGCCACTGTCTCTTATACACATCTGACGCTGCCGACGATATGCAGTGTGTAGATCT
>URWZ01000030.1 GCA_900551625.1 uncultured Collinsella sp. | reverse complement strand
ATCTACACACTGCATATCGTCGGCAGCGTCAGATGTGTATAAGAGACAGCCCTCAACCTGGTAAGCGGCGGTGGCGCCGCCAAACACAAAGCCGTCGGGGAACTGCATGGGGTTGGTCATGAGTCATCCTTTCTGTGGGATACGAATAGGGGGAGGTGCCCGAACTGGAGATCCGGGCACCAACAGAGGGAGGAACTAGTCGAGGTTCTCGCGGAGCCACTTGATGGCGCCAGCGGGGTCGCGAGTAAGATCGATATATTCCTTACCGCGGGGAGCGAGCAGCTTAATGCCCAGACGATCGGTGTCGGCCTTCATGTCGTTGTAGTAGCTACGAACCTGCGGGGCGAGCACGATGACGTCGTACTGATCCATGATGGCAGTGTGCTGGCCATAGGCGCCTGCGGAGGAAGCGATGTTCTCTCCGGTCTGTGCGGCACCTTCCTTGATAGCGTTGGCGAGCATGGCAGAGGTGCCGGCGCCGGCGCACAGGACGAGGACCTTCAGACCGTCGACGTCCTTCTTAGCGGATGCGTCGGCGGCGGGCTCGGGCTGATCGGCGACAGGCTTGCTGTCGGCGGCAGCGGCGGTCGGCTCGACGGCAGCGGTGGCCTGCTCGACAGCGGGCGCAGAGGTGCTGGCGGCGATGGTGGCAGCACCATCGGACTCGAGACCCAGCTCGGCGGCGCGCTCGGCTTCCTGGTCGCAGAGCAGCTTATCGTATGCCTTCAAGAACGGCAGGTAGATGATAGCGTCCAGCAAGATGATGATTGCAACAAACACCAGGGCGATAAGCTGGAAGTTTGTGGTGATGAAGATGCCGATGGGGGCAGGGGTAGCCCAAGGCACCACGAAGGAGAAGCCGTTCATGCCCACATTGTCGATAAAGAACTTGGCAACACTCACGTTGACGCAGCCGGCGGCAACAAAGGGGATGAGCATGTAGGGGTTAAGGATCATCGGCGCGCCAAAGAGCAGCGGCTCGTTGACAGCAAAGGCAACAGGAACAATCGAGGCCTTACCGACGGCTTTGAGCTGCTTGGACTTCATAAAGAGAATCAGCAGAAGCGGCACGATGAACGTAGCGCCAGTGCCGCCGAACTCACCCACGAGCGACATGTTAAAGGTGAGGGAGTGGGCGGGGTGGCCACCGGCCAGCAGAACCTGCAGGTTCTCGGCCTGGTTGGCAAGACGGATGGGGTCGATGCCCGGCTGGACAATCGAAGGGCCGTGGACGCCGATGAACCAGAAGAACGCGGTGGCTGCCTGGATAAGGATGAGGCCAGGATAGGTTTCTGCCGCAGTGAAGAGCGGGGAGAGCAGCTTGATGAGCAGCTCGGAGAACGGAACGCCCATGAGGTTGCGCACAACCACATCGATGATGCCGCAGATAATGACAGCGCCGCCAAAGGGGATAATGTCGCGGAAGTTCTGAGCGATGGCGCCCGGGACCTCCTTGGGCAGCTTAATGGTCAGATCGCGCGAGACGCAGAATTTGTAGACCCACACGGTGATGAACGCGGCGATATAGGCCGAGAACAGACCGCGCGTACCCATGCTGGTGCAGTCGAAGACCGAAAGCTCGGAGCCGTCGAACTTGGTGGTGAACTGCGTAACAGCGAGCAGCAGCATGCTGCACTGGGCGGCCACCATGGTGGAGCCGTCGTTGAGCACCTTGCCGGCGGGCATGCGACGGTTCATGGAAGCCGTGAAGTTCTTGGCGGTGGTGCCGGCAACCATGATGCCCATGACACCCATGGTGAAGTTGTACAGCTTGTTGCACCAGTCGATGAGCGGCTGGGGCAACGTGATGCCAACTACGCCAGGAAGGGTGGCGATCAGCAGAAAGATCGAAGAGGTAAGGACGATGGGCATGCACCCAAGGAATCCGTCTTTGATGGCCTGGAGGTAGATGTTTCTCGAGATCTTCTCGAAGAACGGTTGATGCTTTTCGAGCATCTTTACGATGGCGTCCATAGAGCTCCTTTGCTACTTGATGCGCGATGCATGTGGATGGAACTGGTCGTCGATGGATGGTCAGGACTGCCCGGAAACCTTCCTGCTTAAGGAAGGCATTGTGAAATGACAACGTTGTCATTTCGTTAATGACAACGTAAGACATTTTTGGAAGAGCAACAAGGATATACGGGTGAGTGGTCGATATCGTTCGGTAAACGGTTGATTTATCAGTCAGGCAGGTGGTGTATGCTAGAACGCAAAAAACAAGCGATAGAGAACCAAGTGGAGAAGCAGTGACAACGATGGACAAGAAAAACGTTTCGATGAACGACGTGGCGATTGCCGCGGGTGTTTCTCTCAAGACGGTTTCGCGTGTGATCAACGAGCCCGATAGCGTGCGAGAGTCGACACGCGATAAGGTCCATTCGGCCATGGAGGCGCTCGGATTTCGAACCAACTATGCCGCGCGTTCGCTCAAGTTGGGCCGTTACGGGTGCATCGGCGTTGTGCTGTTTCACTTGTCAGGCGGTGCCGTGGACATGATTGACGGTATCGCCGATGCCGCCGAAGAGCGAGGCTTTGCGCTCACGATGATCAAAAAGCGGGCGGGGGAGAAGATGACCCTTGCCGAAGCGGCGCGTAGGATGTCGCAGCTCCCCGTCGACGGCATGATTTTCAACCTGCGCCAGATGGTCGATGACTTTGATACCTTTGAGGCGCCGAAAGACCTCAAGACGGTGATTATCACACCGATGGAACATCCTACCTGCTCTACCGTCAGTGACGACCAAGAGGGCGGCGCGCGCATGGCGTGCGAGTACTTCTTGAACCACGGGCACAAGAACGTGTACTTCGTCTCTGGTAAGAAAGAGTCACTGTCGAGCCAGTGCCGTATGAAAGGTTGGCGAGCGGCACTCGAGGCACGTGGCATTGAGCCGCCCGAGCCTCTGCAAGGCGATTGGAATGCGGATAGTGGCTATGCCGCGGGCCTTGTGCTTGCCGATAAGCCCGATTGCACGGCGGTCCTCGCTGCTAACGACTGCATGGCAAACGGCGTGATGATGGCTCTACGTGACAAAGGGCTCAATGTGCCCGACGACGTGTCCGTGATCGGCTTCGACGATGAGCTCTACAAGACGATTCCCAACTCGATTCTGACGTCGGTGAAGTTTCGCCACCGCGAACTGGGCATCCGTGCGCTTAACGAGGTCGTCGCAGGTCTGGAAGCCCCGAGCTCCAGAAGCCGTACGCTCGTCTCGGGCGTGTTGGTCGAGCGTTCCAGCGTAAGGGATCTGCGGGCGTAGACGTGCTCGGCCTGCTCGTCTAAATCTGTAACAGGTGGGACCCGAAAACTCGGCTAGATGTTACAGATTTAGACAATTCGGCCCGGCTTATTCCGTTTGTCTCGATCTGTAACAGCTAGGAGTGAAATGACCAGCCAGGTGTTACAGATCTAGATTGATTGGATTGACCCATCTGTTTGTCTCGATCTGTAACATCTAAGCGGTCAAAAGCGGTCTACATGTTACAGATTGAGATTTTTGGCTTGGCCTGTGCGTTCACCTCGATCCGTAACAGCTGGGACCCAAAAACTCGGCTAGATGTTACAGATTGAGATGAACAGGAGGACGGGTGCGGTCTAAACAAAATGGCCCGCGCATCACACATCGATGCACGGGCCATTTATTGTCTGCAAGCGGCAGGTGGTGTCAGCGTCTTATGCCTCGAGGTTTTCCTCGATCCAGGCGACGGCACCCTTGGGATCCTTAGTGAGGTCGATGTACTGTTTGCCCTTGGGCGACAGCAGCGTGATGCCCAGGCGGTCGGTGTCGGCCTTCATCTCGTTGTAATAGGTGCGAACCTGCGGAGCCAGGACGATGACGTTGTACTGGTCCATGATGGCGTAGTGGCTGCCGTAGGCACCGGCGTTGGCGGTAATGTCGATGCCCAGCTCGTCGGCGCCTTCCTTAAGCGCGTTGGCGAGCAGTGCAGAGGTGCCGGCGCCAGCGCACAGAACCAGAACCCTCAGATCCTTGCCCTTAAGGGCGGACGGAGCTGCGGAGGCCTCAGTGGCAGAAGCGGTCTCGACAACAGGAGCCTCAACGGCGGGGGCGGCAGCGGTCTTGACGGCCTTGGTCTCCTCGGCCTCTTCTTCGGCCAGGGTCTCGGCCTCCTGCTTGCACAGGACGTTGTCGTAGGCCTTGCAGAACGGGTAGTAGATCAAGAAGTCAACGACCAGCAGGACGACAACCAGGACCAGAGAGATCGGCTGGAAGTTGGTGTCGATGAAGGTGCCGATCGGTCCGGGGAGTGCCCACGGCATGGCATAGATAAAGCCGTTCATGCCCAAAAAGTCGATGAAGAACTTACCAATGAGGACGTTGGCCACGGGGGCAAACAGGAACGGGATCAGGAAGTACGGGTTGAGGATGATGGGCGCGGCGAACAGCAGCGGCTCGTTGACGGCGAACATCACGGGTACGACAGAGGCTTTGCCGACGGCCTTGAGCTGCTTGGAGCGCATAAAGAGCAGGAAGATGATCGGGACAATGAACGTGGCGCCGGTGCCGCCGAGTTCGCCGATGTAGTTACCGAAGTTTTCGGTCAGGGCGAGGGCGGGGTGACCGCCGGCCTGCAGCGTGGCGAGGTTGGTAGTGATGTTGCCAAACAGCGCGGCGTTGAGGGCAGGCTTAACGACCGAGGGGCCGTGGATGCCCATGAACCAGAACAGAGGGATCATGAACCAGATGAGGGCGAGGCCGGCGTAGGAATCGGCAGCGGCGAACAGCGGGCTCACCAGCGTGGAGATGACGTTGGCAAACGGGACGGCCAAGCAGGTGCGGCAGATAACGTCGATGACGGCGACAAACAGGATGGAGAAGCTGAAGGCGAAGATGTCGCGGAAGTTCTGGGCGATGGCGCCGGGGACTTCTTTGGGCAGCTTGATGGTGATGTCTCGCTTAATGCAGAAGGCATAGATGTTGACCGTGGCAAATGCGGCGACAAAGGAGCTCAGCAGGCCCTTGGTGCCCATGTTGTCGGTAAAGAACACCGAGACATCGGCGCCGTCGATCTTGGCACTCGTCTGGGTAACGGCCAAGATGAGCATAGCGCACATGGCGGCGACCATGGTGCTCGTGGCGTTGATGGCCTTGCCGGCAGGCATGCGGCGGTTCTTGGAGCCGGTCAGCGCGCTTGCGGTGGTGCCGGCGACCATGATGCCCACGACGCCCATCGTGAAGTTGTAAACCTTGTTGCAGAAGTTCACGACGTCGACGTTCCACCAGTCGGGCAGCGTAAAGCCGCCGACCGTGGCGACAACGCCCGGCAGGGTCGAAATAAGCAGGAAGACAGAAGAAGACAGGATGATGGGCATTGCTGCCAAAAAGCCGTCTTTAATGGCCTGAAGGTAGATGTTCTTAGAGACCTTGTCGAAGTACGGCTGACCTTTCTCCAAGAACTTAACGATCGATTCCATAGTTCACGCTCCTCTTTGCATGAAATCTTAATGGCATGGACGTTGAAAACCTATATGGTCTCCCGCTTGCTAAAAGCCCGGGTGCAGGCGGGGCCGGTCCCAGGGGGAGAGAGGGGGGCGGCTGGGTTTGTATCGCATAGGGCCGCTCCCTTCTCGGGGGAAAGCGAGGCGATGCGCTACTGCGCGTCCGCCATAGTGTCGGCGAGCTCCTTGTACCAGAGTGCCGACTGCTTGATGTAGCGTTTTTGCGTGTCGAAGTCGATGTAGAACAGGCCGTAGCGCTTGTTATAGCCATTGGCCCACGAGAACTGGTCCTGCAGGCTCCAGATAAAGTAGCCCTGGACGTCGACGCCCTCGGCGCGCGCCTGGAGCACCTTCTCCATGTGCTGGTCGACAAAGTCGATGCGCTCGGGATCGGCGACGATGCCGTTTGCGTCGGGCTCGGGGTCCTTGTGGCCCAGGCCGTTTTCGGTGATATAGATGACGGGGAGGTTGGGATAGGTGGCGCTGATGTGCTTGAGCGTGTCGTAGAGGCCTTGCGGGTAGATGAGCCAATCCCAGTCGGTGGTGGGGATACCCGGCATATCGACCTGCTGCCCGACGCCCTTAAACTTAAAGCACGAGGTGCCCTTGTCTCCGGTGCCGTTAAAGCTGTTGGTTGACTCGCCATCGTAGGCGGCGATAAACGCCGACTGATAGTAGTTGAGGCCGAACATATCGTTGCGGGGCGCCGCCTTGGCGAGCTCCTCCATGTCGCTGTCCTCAACCGTAAGTGTGGCGTTGTTGGCACGCAGAATCTCGTTGATGAGTGAGAGGGTGCGCGCGGAGTAGTGACCCAGGAAGGCGCCGTCCATGATGAAGTCGGTGTAGAAGGCGTTGTACAGGTCGGCGGCGTGCTGGTCGGCGGGCGAGTCGGTGGCAGGATATGCCGGCGTCAGGACGTTGACCATGCCAATGCGTCCGCCCAGGTGCTCGGTCTCGTCAAGATCCTTATACAGGTTGACGGCGCGGGCGTGGGCAACGAGCTCGTTGTGCTGGCTCTGGATGCCGCTCGTCACATCAAAGTGATGGTTGGGCGGGAAGTTGCCTTGGATGTATTGGGAGTGCGAGAGGCTGATGAGCTCGTTGATGGTGAACCAATTCTTGACCTCGCGGAACTCGCGGAAGCAGAACTCGGCATAGCGCACATAGGCGTCGACGGTCTTGCGGTTGAGCCAGTCGCCCTGGTTGAACAGGGCGGCGGGGGAGTCAAAGTGATGCAGGGACACATAGGGCTCGACGCCATACTTTTTGCAGCAGGCGAACAGCTCGTGGTAGTGCTTAACGCCCTCGGCGAGGGGTTCGGCATCGTCGCCGTTGGGGAAGATGCGGGTCCAGGCGATGGACACACGAATGGCGTTGAGTCCATGCTCGGCAGAAAGGCGGATATCCTCCTCGTAGCGGTTGTAGAAATCACTGGCCGGGTCGGGCAAAAAGCGACCCTGGGCGACAAGGTAATCGTCCCACATGGTCTTACCCTTGCCTGCCACCTTCGTGGAACCTTCCGTTTGGTACGCGGCGGTTGCGGCGCCCCAAACAAAGCCCTTCGGCAGCTGCTGTACGCGGTTTAGCAAAGACATATGCATACACCCTCTCGTCTCGCTGTTCGATATTGTGCGTTTGCGCTCAGGAGGCTCCCTGGTTAGCGTTCAGCGGTGAAAAAGCCCGATAAACACTATCTTAAAATGATTAGAACCAAAATGAGCACGTGAACATTTGACAATGAGCACGTTAACATCCGGCTGGGATGTATAGAAACAAAACAACTTCAAACAGCCGCGAACGGTTGTATTTGTTCGGTAAGCGGTTTTGATTGACAGAAGTTTTCATGTTGTGGTATATGGCTCGGGTATCATGAGCACGTTATCAATGTATGTACGATGCGCCATGGGCGCGGGGAATAGTTGGGAAGCAGGTTAGCGTGGAAGGCATGGATCAGCAGACAAGGAATGGTCGTTCGGCGAGCGCGGCAGAGGTTGCGGCGCTCGCTGGCGTGAGCCGCCAGACTGTGTCTCGCGTGGTCAACGGTATGCCCAACGTGACGGAAAAGACGCGCAAGCGTGTGCTGGCCGCCATGGAAGAGCTGGGCTTTCGTCCCAATTTTGCTGGAGCGGCGTTGCGCGGCGGGTCGTATCGTTCTATTGGCCTGTGCATGTACAACATCACACGTGTCGGTAACCTGGCGACGCTCGAGGGTATCATGCAAGCGGCGCGCGAGCACGATTTTGCCGTCACTATGATCGAGATGGGCGGCGACAAGCCCTATGCACTTGCCGATGCCTCGCGCCGCATGGTCGAGCGACCCGTCGACGGCATGATTCTCAACATGAACCGCATGGCTCCCGATTTTGAGGAGTTTGTTCCCCAGCCGGGAGTGCGAACGGTCATCCTGTCCATGTATGCGCATCCGCGCTGCACGACGATCGACTCCGACCAGTATGGTTCGTGCGAGCTGTTGACCAATTATCTGCTGGAACATGGTCACTCGAATATGCGGTTTGTGGCGGGTCCGGAAAACTCGATTTCCTCGCGTTTTCGTGAGGCCGGTTGGCGCGATACGCTGGGTCGTGCTCATGTCGATGCCGCTCCGATGCTGCGCGGCGATTGGAGTGCGGACAGTGGGTACGCCATGGGCGAGCGGATTGCGGCCGAGGTGCTTGCCGGCGGGTCGCAGGCGCCGACTGCCGTGCTTGCGGCAAATGACCAGATGGCGCTGGGCGTTATCGCCGCGCTCGAGAACGCGGGCCTGTCCGTGCCCGACGACGTGAGCGTGGTTGGTATCGACGACGCACTCGAGGGACTTGTTCCTCACAATCGGCTGACGACGCTGCGATTTGATTTGCGCGGTGTCGGTAAGCTTGCGTTTGAGGCGGCGATTGGAGAGAGCTCGTCTATCGAGGCGATTCATGTGCCGAGTACGCTGGTCGAACGCTCGACTGTTAGGGACATACGGGGTTAGGTCCTACTCCGTTTGTCTCGATTTGTAACAGGTAGACGGTCAAAAGCGGGCTACGTGTTACAGATTTAGATTCTTCGGAAAGAGCAATCCTGTTCGTCTCAATCTGCAACAGCTAGGACCCAAAAACTCGGCTAGATGTTACAGATTGAGACAAACAGACCCCGAACCGCCCAAAAAGGCCGGGGGCGGCGCGCCGTGTGACGTGCCGCCCCCGGCTGAGAAATGGGGACAGGTTATGTGGGCGGTGCAATTCCGCCAACCGCTTGTCGCAAGCCGCTAGTCCAGACGACGGGTCTGCGCTACGTGCTTGTACCAGTATGCGCTTGCCTTGGGCGTTCGCTTCTGGGTTTCAAAGTCAACGTAGAAGAAGCCGTAACGCTTGTTGTAGCCATTGGTCCAGGAGAACTGATCCTGCAGGCTCCACAGGAAGTAGCCGCCCACGTTGACACCCACCTCCATGGCCTTAAGCAGCCAGCGCAGGTGCTGCTCGATGTAGTCGATGCGCGGCTGGTCGTCCACAAAACCGTCCTTGTAGGGGTCCTTGTAGCCCATGCCGTTTTCGGTGATGAAGATCTGCTTGTAGTTGGGGTAGCGCTGCTTAATGTAGACGAGCAGATCGAACAGGCCCTCGGGATAGATGATCCAGTCCCAGTCGGTGGTAGGGATGCCGGGTTTGTTCACGTGCTCGCCAATGCCCTTAACGCGCCAGCGGCCGGTGCCCTTTTCGCCCGTGCCGTTGTGGTGCAGGTCGTTCTCGCCATCGTAAGCCTTCAAGAAGCGGCACTGGTAGTTGTTAACGCCCAGGTAGTCGTTGTAAAGCGCGGCTTCGCGCATAATCTTGAGGTCCTCGTCCAGGATTTCGATGGTGCCGCCCGAGACGGCGGCCAGGCGGTTGGCGCACTCGAGGGTGTCGGGTGCGTAGTCGCCGCGGAAGGTGGCGTCGAGCAAAAACTGGTTTTGCAGCACGTGCTCGTTGTTGGCGGCTTTGATGTCGGCGGGGTCGTTCTCGTTGAGCGGATACTTAAACTCCAGCGACTGAATGACGCCGATCTTGCCCTTAAAACCGCCGTTGTGGAAGGCCAGTACTGCCTTGGCGTGGGCGAGCATCATGTTGTGCTCGCACTGGAAGGCCTCGGCCAGATGCGCCTTGACGCCACCGGGGAAGGTGCCCTCGATGTAGGTGTTGGAGGCGTCGGCCCAGATCTCGTTAAAGGTGAACCAGTAGGTCACCTGGTCGGCGTACTCCTTAAAGCAGAAGGTGGCAAAGTCCACAAAGGCGTCGATGGTTTCGCGGTTGAGGAAGTCGCCCTTCTCAAAGAGGGGAAGCGGCGTATCGAAGTGATGCAGCGTGACAAACGGCTCAACGTGGTGCTTGTGGCACTCGGCGAAGAGATCGTGGTAGAACTGGACGCCCTCGGGGTTGATTTCGCCGGTGCCGTTGGGGAAGATGCGGCTCCAGGCGATGGAGAGACGAATGCCGTTGATGCCGAACTCCTCGCACAGCTCCAGGTCGACGGGGTACTGGTTGTAGAAGTCCGAAGCGGGATCGGGGGAGAAGCGCCCCTGGGCCTCCAGAAAGTCGTCCCAGGCAACCTTGCCCTTACCGTGAGTGCGGGTCTCGCCCTCTACCTGGTAGGCAGCGGTGGCGCCGCCAAAGACAAAGTCCTCGGGAAACTGCGCGGGCGGGTTGGTGACGCTAGCAGGATTAACGGACATGATGATCCAATCGTCTAAATCGAAGGGCCAGCCGGTCTTGGATGGTCGGCTGGCCCTGGGCGTTACTTACTTCGAAAGTTGCTCACTCACGAAGGCGAGAGACTTGTCGCCGTTCTGGGAGAGCTCGATGTACTGCTTGCCACGGCAGGCGACGCACTTGTTGCCCACGCGCTCACAGTCCTTCTGCAGGTCGGCCAGGTAGCTTGCGGCCTGCGGGGCCAGGACGACCAGGTCAAAGTCGGGGAGCATGTCCACGTGGTTGCCATAGGCCTCGGCAGCGGTCTCGAGGTTAATGCCGCGCTCCTTGGCGGCCTTGGCCAGCGCGTTGGCGAGCAGGCCCGAGGTTCCGCCGCCCTGGCAGAGCACGAGCACGCGCTTGCCGTTGAGGTCGCTGGCGGTCGTTGTCTCGGCAGCGGGTGCTGCAGAAGCGGCGGGGGAGTCGGCCTTCACGGCCTCGGCAGCAGCGCCGGCGGCAACGCTCTTGGCGTCAGCCTTGCCCTGGAAGGCATCGTTGAGCTTGGCAGCCTTCTCGGCGTTCTTGGCGGCGAGCTCCTCCTCGGAAATCTCGGCCTCCTCGGCGCACTTCTGGGCGTCATAGGCACGGAAGAACGGATAGTACAGAACGAAGTCGACGACCAGGATAAGGGCGAGCATCACAAAGGCGAGCGGCTGGAAGCCCAGGCCCATGATGGTGTCGATGGGGCCGGGGACGGTCCAGGGCAGGGTGTACATAAAGCCGTTCATGCCCAAGAAGTCGATAAAGATCTTGAGGATCCAGATATTGGCGATCGGGGCAAAGACAAACGGGACAAAGAAGACGGGGTTGAGCACGATGGGTGCGGCGAACAGCAGCGGTTCGTTGACAGCGAAGCAGACCGGGACGATGGCGGCCTTACCGACAGCGCGCATCTCCTGAGACTTGGCCAGGAAGCAGAACATAAAGACCAGGACGAGCGTGGCGCCGGTGCCGCCCATGCAGACGACGAAGTACTGGGCACCCTGGGTCAGAACAGCGGAAGCGTGCTGACCGGCCTGGAACGCAGCCAGGTTGTCGGTCATGTTGGCAACGAGGGCGGCGGCGATGGCGGGCTCGACGATCGAGGGGCCGTGGACGCCGACGAACCAGAACAGGCTCATGGCGCCGTAGATCACAGCGAGGCCGATGTAGCCGTCGGCAGCGGTGAACAGGGGCTGGAACACCTGGATGACGCCCTGGGCAAAGCAGAAGCCAAAAGCAGCGCGGAAGACGATGTCAAAGACCCAAAAGACGGTGATGCAGACGGAGAAGGGGATGATGTCCTTAAAGGTCTGCGAGATGTTGGGCGGAACCTGCTCGGGCATCTTGACGGTGATGTTGCGCTTAATGAAGAACTTGTAGATGATGCCGGTCACAAACGCAGCGATGAAGGCGGTCAGCAGGCCCTTGGAACCAAGGTAGGTGGTGTTGAAGCCGCTGGCAGCGTCCGTGGCGATCGTGTCGCTCGAAAGGAGCAAGAAGCCGATGATGGCCGCGCACATGCACGAGATAAAGTCTGTCTCTTATACACATCTCCGAGCCCACGAGACGCTACGCTATCTCG
>URWZ01000029.1 GCA_900551625.1 uncultured Collinsella sp. | reverse complement strand
TAGCGTCTCGTGGGCTCGGAGATGTGTATAAGAGACAGGGCTATGACGGTTTCGGTGCTTGACGACGTTCCGGGCGTGGGACCCACCAGAAAACGTGCCATTATGCGCCATTTTGGCTCGATGAAGCGTTTGCGTGCGGCAAGCGAGCAGGAGATTGCAGAAGTTCGAGGCGTTCCGGCCGATGTCGCCAAAGCGGTCCACGAGGCACTTGTTGCATGGAATGCCGAGCGCGCCCAGGCATCGGCCAGCCGATCCGAAAACTAAACGCGCTTCTAAACAACTGATATACATGATTGGCCAATTTTCAATCATTTGTTTCGCGGTGATTACCTGCCGATTTCGGGTTTTATTAACGCTAAAACGTTTGACTAGCCATGGTGAACAACACTGCTATCCTGCGGGTTGACGAAGACTGATATCTCACCTCGTCGATACATACTGTCTGTCGAATCATTTGTCAATGAATTCGGTGAACGGTAGTAAATACCGTTCAAGCGTATGTATGTATCGGTCGCCGAGCGCGGCACCTCAGTTGGGTTCGTCGGTAGGTAAGG
This sequence comes from uncultured Collinsella sp., assembly GCA_900551625.1. Taxonomy (GTDB): domain Bacteria; phylum Actinomycetota; class Coriobacteriia; order Coriobacteriales; family Coriobacteriaceae; genus Collinsella. Next base: position 11,347 of record URWZ01000029.1, on the reverse strand, counting down.
TATATATCGTCCGCAAGTTGCGCGGGGGCAAGTCTAGGTGCTCCCGGGTAAGATTCTCTATTGATAGGAGAAGACATGGCCATCATCAACAAGGGTATGTCCAGGCGTTCGTTCCTCGGCCTCACCGGCAGCGTCGCTGCTGTCGCAGGGCTTGGTCTCACCGGCTGCGGTGGCAGCTCTAGCGACGAGGGTTCCGCTTCCGGTTCCACCGATTCCGCCAACCGTGGCGGCGGCGTGATCACCGCTGGTTCCGCTTACGCTCCGTCCAGCTTCGACCCCGCCAGCACCGGCTCTGCTGTGGGCCTGGGTGCTAACTGGCACGTCATCGAGGGCCTCTACGGCATCGATTACCACGACTACAGCACCTTCAACGAGCTCGCCACCGACGATCCCAAGTCCGTGGACGACACTACCTTCGAGGTCACCATCCGCAAGGGTGCCAAGTTCTCCGATGGTACCGAGGTCACCGCTGACGACGTCGTTGCCTCCTACACCGCTTGTGCCGCTTCTGCTACCTATGCTCCGTTCTTCCAGCCCTTCGAGTCCATCGAGGCCAAGGACGCCAGCACCGTGACGGTCAAGACCAAGGTCCCCAACTTCTCCCTGCTCAAGGATCGTCTGGCCATCATCCGTGTTACCCCGGCTACTCAGTCCGAGGAGGATCGCGCCAAGCAGCCGATCGGTTCCGGCCCCTGGATGTACGACTCTATCTCCGATACCGAGATCACCCTGGTTCCCAACCCCGAGTACAATGGTGAGTATGCTGCCGAGGATAAGAAGATCCAGTACAGCATCCTGACCGACCCCACCGCTCGCGTTACCGCCCAGCAGGAAGGCTCCACGCTCGTTATGGAGCTCGTCACCGCTGACGCCGTCGACCAGCTCGAGAGCGCTGGCTGCAAGATCGACAACGTCCAGGGCTTCGGCACCCGCTTCATCATGTTCAACGTCGCCAAGGAGCCTTGGAACAACGTCAAGGTCCGTCAGGCCGTCATGTACGCGCTCGACACCGAGAAGATGATCACCAACACCTTCGCCGGCCTTGCCACCGCTGCCAGCTGCTACCTGCCCAAGAGCTTCACCAACTATCATGAGGCTTCCACGGTGTACAAGACCGACGCCAAGAAGGCCAAGAAGCTCATCGAGGAGTCCGGCATCACCCCGGGTGCCATCACCCTGCGCACCACCGACAACGAGCAGATTAAGGGCATGGCCGCCCAGGTCAAGAACGACCTCGACGCTCTCGGCTTCGAGGTGACCATCCAGACCGATACCTCGCCGGCCACCTACGCTGCCATCGACGGCGGCGAGGCCTACGATATCCTCCTTGCCCCTGGCGATCCTTCCTGCTTCGGCGCCGACCCCGACCTGCTGCTCAACTGGTGGTACGGCGACAACGTCTGGATGCAGACCCGTTGCCCGTGGAAGGAGTCCGCTGAGTGGGCGAAGCTCCACGGTCTCATGGACGAGGCTCTTGCCGCCGAGGGCGACGAGCAGCAGAAGAAGTGGAACGAGTGCTTCGACATCATCGCCGACAACGCCGTTCTGTACCCCGTTGTCCACGTCAAGACCGTCTCCGCATCCTGGGACGATCCGTCCACCGCGCCCAACGGCGAGGCCCTCGATGGCTTCAAGGGCATCGGCACGACGAGCATGTCCTTCAGGGGCGTCGCGACCGTCAAGGCCTAAGACTCGCTTGAGTCATATGTGGGGCGTCGGTCGTAAGGCAACGTCCTCATAGTTGAAACAAAGACCCGGGCGGCCTCGATGTCGCTCGGGTCTTGTAATGAGTATCCATACTCATATACCAGTTGGTCCTACCGACAAAAGAAAGGGGAGAGAACGTGAACAACTTGCTACGTTTGATTGGAAGGCGTCTTGTGGCGCTGCCGATCATGGCATTGGGCGTCACCGTCCTGGTGTTCTTCCTTATGTCGTTCTCCAAGACCGACCCCGCCTATACGGCGTTGGGTGACGGTGCCTCGCCCGAGGCGGTTGCCGAGTACCATGAGAAGTATGGTCTGGACGACCCCTGGCCCGTGCGCTACGTGCGCTACATGGGCGATTTGATCCATGGTGACATGGGCACCTATGGTGCTGCTCGCAACTCCGTTGCCAAGCGCATCTCCACGGCCCTGCCCGTCACGATGCAGCTGACCTTTATCGGTCTTGCCATCGGCGCGGTCGTCTCGTTTTTGCTCGGCGTCATCGCGGCACTGTATCGCGATAAATGGCCGGACCAAGTGATCCGCGTCTTCTCCATCGCCGGCTTGGCAACCCCGTCGTTCTGGCTTGCCGTTCTGTTGATTCTGCTGTTCTCTTCCTACCTTAAGGTGCTCCCGGCGTCCGGTGCTCTGCCTCACTTCACCACCAACCCGGCTGGCTATCTGGGACGTATGATCATGCCCGCTATCGCTCTGGCATTCCCGCTGACGGGCCAGATGACTCGTATCGTGCGTACGGCCATGGTCGAGGAGCTCGATAAGGACTATGTCCGTATGGCCCGTGGCGCCGGCGTTCCCGAGAAGGTCGTCGTCGGCATCAACGTTTTGCGCAACGCACTGATCACCCCGGTCACCACCCTCGGTCTTAAGATCGGTTACCTTATGGGCGGCGCCGTCGTCATCGAGGTCATCTTCAACCTCCCCGGCATGGGTACTGCGATTCTGCAGGGCGTTCAGGGCAACGAGGCGAACCTGGTTCAGGGCGTCGTCATCGTCGTTGCTCTTGCCTTCATCATCATCAACATCGTGGTTGACATGCTCTACCTGCTCATCAACCCGCGCATCAGGACGGTGTAGATTATGGTAAAGATTCGAGAGAAGCAAACCGAGCAGCTCGAGAAAGCTGCCTCCAAGGGGCTCAAGCTCGGTGGCTGGAAGAAGATGACGCTGTCTTCTAAGATTGCCGCCGTCGTGCTGGTGCTGGTCGCCTTGACCGCGATTCTGGCGCCCCTTCTTGCCCCCTATAGCCCGGTCGAGATCTTTACGGCTCGCCAGGCTCCCGGCAACGGATTTATCTTCGGTACCGACGATAAGGGCCGCGACATTCTGTCGCGTATGCTCTACGGTGGCCGTTACTCGCTGATCATCGGCTTTGGCGCCACTGCCATGGCTCTGGTCTGCGGCTCGGTCGTGGGCGCCCTCGCGGCGGTTTCGCGCAAGTCCGTTTCCGAGGCGATCATGCGCATCCTGGACATCATCATGTCCATCCCGGGCATTGCCCTCGCTGCCGTCTTCGTCTCCATCCTGGGCAATTCCGTGCCGTCGATCATCTTCGCCATCGGCTTTATGTACACTCCGCAGATTGCCCGTATCGTACGCGCCAACATCGTGTCCGAGTACGGCGAGGACTATGTCCGCGCGGTCATCGTTTCCGGCGCCAAGGCTCCGTGGATTTTGATCAAGCACGTCCTGCGCAACTGCATCGCCCCGATCATGGTCTTCACCGTTACCCTGGTCGCCGACGCCATCATCTTCGAGGCCTCGCTGACCTTCATCGGCGCTGGTATCCAGGAGCCCACCGCTACCTGGGGCAACATCCTCGCCGACGCTCGCGGTGGCGTGCTCGCTGGCCGTTGGTGGCAGGCGCTGTTCCCGGGCCTGGCCATCATGATCACCTGCCTGGCACTCAACATCCTCTCCGAGGGCATTACCGACGCCATGGCCGCTGCTCCCTCCGCCGCCCTGGATCCGACCGACTCCTCCAAGCGCCGCGAGGCCGACCTGCTGGTCTCCGACCCCGTTCGCGCCTACAAGGAGCAGGCTCAGTCCCTGTCCGCCCGTCTTGGCGCCCTGCGTGATGTCGAACTCAAGCGTAACGACCGCCATGTGCCCGATGAGTCCGTTGAGCCGATCCTTTCGGTCCGCGATTTCTGCATCCAGTTTGAGCACCACGGTGACATCAACGTCGTCGACCACGTTAACTTTGACGTCCGTCCCGGCCAGACCATGGGCCTGGTAGGCGAGTCCGGCTGCGGTAAGTCCATCACCACGCTGGCCATCATGGGCCTGACCGACGATGACGAGCATCTTTCCGGTGAGGTTCTCTGGGAGGGCCGCGACCTGCTCAAGATGAGCAAGAAGGAGTGGTTCGGCCTGCGCGGTACCGATATCGCCATGGTCTATCAGGACGCCCTGTCCTCGCTCAACCCCTCCATGCTCATTTCCGCCCAGATGAAGCAGCTCACCAAGCGTGGCGGCACCCGTAGCGCCGAGGAGCTCCTGGAGCTCGTGGGCCTCGACCCCAAGCGTACGCTCGAGAGCTATCCGCATGAGCTTTCCGGTGGTCAGCGTCAGCGCGTTCTGATCGCTATGGCCCTTACCCGCGACCCCAAGCTGGTCATCTGCGACGAGCCCACGACCGCTCTGGACGTTACCGTCCAGAAGCAGGTCATCAAGCTGCTTAACGACCTTCAGGCCAAGCTCGGCTTTGCCATGATCTTCGTTTCGCATGACCTGGCGCTGGTCGCCGAGGTTGCCCATAACATCACGGTTATGTACGCCGGTCAGGTTATCGAGCAGGCGCCCACCAAGGAGCTGCTCACCAACCCGATTCACGAGTACACCCGCGGCCTTCTGGGTTCCGTCCTGTCCATCGAGAGCGGTTCGGGCCGCCTGCACCAGGTGCCCGGCGCCGTTCCGAGCCCGCGCGATTTCCCCAAGGGCGATCGCTTCGCGCCCCGCTCGAGCCATCCGCGCATTGGCCTGGACACCCGTCCGGTCTTCAAGCGCGTGCCCGGCACCGAGCACTTCTATTCCGAGCTCCCCGATGAGGTGCTCAAGGCAAATGGTTTGACCCCTCACGCGGAGGTGATGTAGATGAGCGAGACCGCAGTCAACGGCGTCGAGCCGATCATCTTCCTTGATGACGTCCACGTCACCTTTAGGACCCGTACCGGCTCGATTCTGCACCCCAACCTGGTTCACGCCGTCCAGGGTGTAACGATTAAGCTCATGCCCGGACAGACCATCGGCATCGTCGGCGAGTCCGGTTGCGGAAAGTCCACCACCGCTAACGTCATGTGCGGCCTGCAGGCCCCCACGAGCGGCAAGGTCTACTTTAAGGGCAAGGACGTTACCAAGCGTACCGCCGAGGACCGTCGCCACATGGGCCGCGTCATCTCGGTCGTGTTCCAGAACCCGGCCACGGCGCTCAACCCCCGCATGGTCGTTCGCGAGCAACTGCTCGACCCCATGCGCGTCCACAACTTGGGTACCGAGGCCGAGCAGGAGAAGCGCGTCAAGGAGCTCTTGGAGCTCACCGGTCTGCCCAGCTCCGCCGCGGAGGTTCTTCCCGGCCAGCTTTCGGGCGGCCAGCGACAGCGCGTCGCAATTGCCCGTGCCCTGTCGCTGAACCCCGATGCCATCATCGCCGACGAGCCCACCTCGGCTCTGGACGTTTCGGTCCGCGCGCAGATTCTGAACCTGCTGACCGACCTTAAGAAGGAGCTCGGCCTGGCCATGGTGTTCATCAGCCATGACATCCAGACGGTCCGCTATATCTCTGACGACATCATCGTTATGAATGGCGGCAAGATCGTCGAGCAGGGCGAGGCCAAGCAGGTCTTCCAGCACCCTCAGGACCCCTACACCAAGATGCTGCTCGGCGCTGCGCCGTCGCTGCTGCATCCCAAGCTCGGCGAGTAGCCTCGCTTTCCCTCCCGTGCGCCCGGTTCCCTTGCCGGGCGCACCTCCGTTGCGAATTCGAAAGGTTGGGTTCACGAGCCATGCCAAGTGCTCAGGAGCTACAACAGCAATTTGGTGAATATCGAGGCGCTATGCCCCGTCCATCGGATTTCGATCTCTTTTGGAAGGACCGCATGGCCGAGGCCGACGCTGTCGAGCTCGACTACGAGATCGAGGCGGCTTCGGTTGCGGATTCCGCGACCTGTCGGTTTTTCGACCTCTGGTATACCGGCATGTGTGGCGCCCGCCTGCATGCCAAGTATCTCAAGCCGGTTTCGGACGATCCCGTGCCGCTGGTGTTACAGTTCCACGGCTATCCGGGTGCAAGCCGCAGCTGGTTTGAGCAGGCGTCGTTTGCGGGCATGGGCATGGCACTCATCGCCCTCGACTGCCCCGGCCAGGGTGGCCCCTCCGAGGATATTGGTGGATTTGAAGGCACAACGGTCGCGGGCCATATTGTCGCCGGTATCGATGGCGACCCGGCCAACCTCTACTATGTCCGCTTGCACCAGGATATCCGCATCCTGTGCCGTATTGTTCGCGAGCTCGAGGGCATCGATCTTGCCCGCGTATTTGTGAACGGCGCATCGCAGGGCGGCGGTTTGGGCATTGCGACCTGTGCGCTTAACAGCGAGCTTATCAATCGTGCCGCCATCCTCTATCCCTTCCTGTCAGATTTCCGCCTAGTCTGGGATTTGGATGCCGACGACATTGCCTACGAGGGCCTGCGTTATTGGTCGCGTTGGTTTGACGAGGACTCGACTCGTATTGAGGAGGCCTATGCCAAGCTGGCGTACTTCGATTCCAAGAACTTTGCCCCCATGGTCAAATGCCCCGTGCTGTTTGGCACGGGCACAGCCGATATCGTCTGTCCGCCGGCGACGCAGTTTGCGGTCTACAACAACCTGGCCTGCGAGAAGCGACACGAGTTCTTTGAGGGCTTTGGCCACGAGGAGATTCAGGACTTTGACGACATGATCATTCCGTTTTTCTGCGAAGGAGGGGAGGCTCATGTCTAAGTGCGAGAGCAATGTTGACGAGCTGATAGTCCCCGGGCTCGTGGGAATTCCTGGAACGGTTTCGTCAAGGCTCGCAGAATATCGGGGCTGGCGCGGTGACGTCCAAGCAGATGTTTCTGATTTGGAGGCATGCGCTTCGAATCTTGAGATTCAAGGCCTGGCCATTACGGCGATTGACTTTGCTAACCCCTGCGCCCGTTACTCGGAGGTTTCCTTTGAGCTCGGTGACCATGCGGTCCACGCTCGTTTGATTGAGCCTGTCGGTCGTGCCCGAGTATCTGAACGCGTGCCGCTGTGCCTGATGTTCCACGACATCGATCGGCCTGTGCGCGGTTGGCATCACATGACGAGATTTGCCGCCATGGGATATGCCGTGCTTGCACTGGATGACGATGTTGCTGGTGCGGACGACCTGCAGCGGGGAATTGCTTCGCCCGCTTTTGTCGAGCGCGTCCGTTGGGGCTGCGCGTTGGCGAAGGTCGCGCGCAATCTTGATGGCATGGACCCCGACCGCATCTTTGCATGGGGCGAGGGCCTTGGCGGCGGAGTCGCGCTGGCGGTTTCTGCTCTGGACGAGCAGGGTCTTGCCTGCACGGCGGTTGCCAATCCAATTCCCGGTGGCCTCGAGGCGCTGTCGTCTCGGGTGCGCGGATCGGTGCTCATGGGCACATCGCTTATGGATACCGTGAGCGATCCCAAGGATCAGTTTGCCGTATTCAACGGTCTTGAGTGTGACCGGAGGCATATCATCTATGCAAAATACGCTCACGAGCGCATCAATGCGTTCGAAAACGAAGTCGTCGACTTCTCTAACCAAACGTTCTACCCGTGTTCTTTGGCCTAGACGGCCTGGACACTGCCAACAAGAGTGGGTGGCATAGGGCCGCCCGCCAGACAACTAAGGAGATTCTTGTGGCAACTCAGAAATTCACCGGCGTTATCCCTCCCGTCGTTGTTCCCGATACCGAAGACCACCAGCTTGATGTTGCCTCCTTTGAGCGCAGCATCAACCGCATGATCGATGCCGGCGTCGATGGCCTGTTCTTCCTGGGCTCCTCGGGCGAGGTCGTCTTCTCCACCGACGAGCGCCGTCGCCAGATTGTCGCCGAGGCCGTGCGCATCGTCGACCACCGCGTTCCCGTTCTGGTCGGCATCATCGACACCGAGACCGAGCGCATGATCGAGCACGGCAAGGTCGCTCAGGAGCTGGGCGCCGATGCGCTCGTCGCCACCTGCCCGTTCTATGCCCTGCAGGGCATGACCGAGGTCGAGGAGCACTTCCGCATCCTGCATGAGGAACTCGACCTGCCCATCTTCGCCTACGACATCCCCGTGTGCGTCCACACCAAGCTCCCCTGGAAGCTCCTTGCCAAGCTCGGCGCCGAGGGCGTCCTGGCCGGCGTCAAGGATTCCTCGGGTGATGACATCTCATTCCGCTACCTCGTTCAGGAGAACGAGAAGAACGGCCATCCGATGAGCATTCTCACCGGTCACGAGGTTGTTGTCGACGGCGCCTACCTCGGTGGCGCCGACGGTTCCGTCCCGGGTCTCGCCAACGTTGAGCCCGAGGGCTACGTGCGCCAGTGGAAGGCCGCTCAGGCCGGCGACTGGGCTACCGTCAAGGCCGAGCAGGATCGCCTCAACGAGATCTCCCACATTTGGGATGTCACCTCGGGCGTCCAGGGCTATGCCGGTGGCGTCGGCGCCTTCAAGACCGCTATGAACCTCATGGGCATCTTCGACAGCCCGACCATGCCGCGCCCGGTGAAGGCCATGACCGGCGAGAACGTCGAGGCGATTAAGAAGGTCCTTCAGGACAACGGTCTCCTGTAAAGCTTCCCCGGGCACCCGACCTCGCCGTTCAACCGTGCGGCCATGACCCATTAGGTTAATGGCCACACGGTTTCTCGGCGATCTCGGGCACCTGGAAAATCTTTACCGCGCTGTGACGGCTAGCCTGACGGCGCATTTCCTGTAGTTGTTTTTTATCTCCTAAGGAGAGCGACATGGAGAACAAGTACGTTTGCTCCGTCGATATCGGCGGCACCAAGATTGCGACTGCCATTATGGAGTATCCGGCTGATGGCAGCGTGCCCCATCCGGTCTTTGAAGCTGAGGTTCCCACCGAGGCCCAGGAGGGCGGCGAGGCCGTCTTCCAGCGTATCGAGGCGTCCATCAAGGCTGCTCTCGAGGCGAATCCCGATGTCGAGGTCCTTGGCGTCGGTATCGGTGCCGCCGGCGTCGTCGATCCCAAGACGGGCGCCATCGCGTATGCCAACGAGATTATGCCCGGCTGGTCCGGCGTTCAGTTGGGGCCGCGTCTGCGCGAGGACCTTGGTCTTCCCGTTGCCGTTGTGGGCGACGTGCAGGCTCATGCTCTGGGCGAGGCCCACTGGGGCGTCGGCAAGGGCAAGTTCTCCGTCTTGTGCCTGGGCATCGGCACGGGCATCGGCGGCGCATATGTCGAGAACGGCCGCGTGATGCAGGGCTTCCATGGTGCTGCCGGCCATATGGGTCACATCGAGTGCTCGGCTGCCGCCGGCATTCCCTGCGCCTGCGGGCGTTCCGGCCATCTTGAGTCGGTTGCTTCGGGCACTTCCATTGGTCGTATGTACGATGAGCGCTTTGGCCGTGTCGACCCCAGCCGTCCTTCGGTCGGTCGCGATGTGAACGACCTGTGCCGTGCTGGCGACGAAAAGGCGACCGAGGTCATCTATGACGCCGGCTTTGCGCTGGGCGCCAGCTTGGGCTCGCTTGCCAACATCTTGGATCCCGAGGTCATCGTGCTTTCGGGAGGTGTGATTCACCAGGGTCCCGATTGGCGCTCGCAGACGTGGAAGGACTCGGTGCACGAGGGCTATGCCAGCCAGGCGCTCGACCCGCTTCAGGACACGCCGATTCTCATCGGTTCTCTGGAGGGCGACGCGCCGCTTATCGGTGCCGCCGAACACCTTCTTGCGTCGTTGAAGTAAACATAACTACCAAGTGCGCCTTCTGAGGTGCCGCAGATTGACGTGAAAGAGGAGCGAAGCGTACTTCGGTACGCGAGCGACGGTTTGAACGTCAAGGTGCGGTGTCTCAGAAGGCTGTTTTGAGAAAGGTTGAGTCGAACATGACCGTTGATCCTTTGATTCAATCCCTGAAGGGCAAGCTCGTCGTGAGCGTTCAGGCGTATATGGGCGAGCCGCTTCGTACGCCCGAGACCATGGCTCAAATGTCTCGCGCTTGCGAGCTCGGCGGCGCCGCCGCCATTCGCTGCCAGGGCCTTGCCGACATCGCCGCCATTAAGGGCCGCTGTGAGGTTCCTGTTATCGGCCTGTGGAAGGATGGACACGAGGGCGTTTACATCACGCCGACGCTGCGCCACGCTCGCGCCTGCGTTGCTGCGGGTGCCGATATCGTGGCGATTGACGCCACCGATCGTCCGCGTCCCGATGGCAAGTCGGTCGAGGATACCTTCCGCCCACTGCACGAGGAGGGTGTGCTCCTGATGGCGGATTGTGCCACCATCGAGGACATTCGCCGTGCGGTTGATATGGGCTTTGACCTGGTATCCACTACGCTTTCTCACGGTGTTGCCGCCATCGACTGCACCATGGCCGATGGTCCCGACCTGCCGCTCCTGCGTCAGGCGACCGAGGAATTCCCCGGCCTTCCCATCATTTGCGAGGGTCGCGTACATACGCCCGAAGAGGCTCGCGCTGCAATCGACGCCGGCGCGTGGGCCGTTGTCGTCGGCACCGCCATTACGCACCCCACGAGTATTACGAGTTGGTTCAAGGCTGCGCTTGAGGCGTAAGACAGGCCTCGTATCCGCTCGGGGCGGTATACTCAATATAGGCAATTGACCGCGCGGGATCCGGGTTGCTGGGTCCCGCGCTTGTTTTCGGGAGGCAGTACATGCAAAAGGGAGATGCCATGGATGCGGCGGAGCGCTCGGAGCGTATCCCCGATATCGTTATCATCACCGGAATGTCCGGCTCGGGCCGAACGCAAGCCATGCATGTGTTTGAGGACATGGGCTATTTTTGTATCGACAACCTGCCCCCACGCCTGATTGCCCAGCTTGCTGAGCTCGTTGGCATCAATACGGGCGTGGGCAGGCACCTTGCCGTTACCTGCGACCTACGTAGCCAGGGCTTGTTCGATGAACTGCTCGATGCTGTCGCCGCACTGGAAGAACGCGAGATGAGCTGCGACATTGTGTTTCTCGAGGCATCTGACGAGGTGCTGATTCGCCGGTATAGCGAAAATCGTCGCCGCCATCCCATTGCAAAGCCGGGGGAGACCACGGCCGACGCTATTCAGCGTGAACGTCTGCAGCTGCAGGGCGTTCGTGATCGAGCCGATATGATTATCGACACGAGCCGCTTGCGCACTTCTGCCTTGCGCAACAAGCTGCGCATGGCTTTTTCCGAGCTGTCCGACCAGCAGCTTATGGATGTCCACGTGTTCTCGTTTGGTTTTAAGCACGGCATGCCCGTCGAGGCGGACATCATGATCGATGTTCGCTTCTTGCCCAATCCTTTCTACGATCCCGAGATGCGCACCATGACCGGTCTCGATAAGAAGGTCTCCGATTTTGTCTTGGACCTGTCTCTTATACACATCTGACGCTGCCGACGATATGCAGTGTGTAGA